>DATCES010000310.1:0-3148 GCA_036509935.1 Mucilaginibacter sp. | reverse complement strand
AAATCAAATCATTATACCAAATAAAATACAGAAAATATTCCCGAAAAATACTACCAAAACCTATCATAAAAAAAAGGCCGTATCATGATTTATGATACAGCCTCTTTCTTGTTAACGGTTAAACCCGCCAGGTACCAGTGGTACCGTTCGCCCTCAAGGCGGATGCGAGAGTAGGCTGGAGCCATTCAAAATGTCGTGTTTTTATCTCACTATGCGTTCCGAACGCTTTTAACGGCCTTCGTGGATTACAAATATTGACTAACAGAACTATTATGAATACAATTTTGCAATAAAAAAATGTTTAGAAATATTTGTATAATAAATACTTTTATTTATTATTGATTTTTATATTTTAATATTAAACATGAAGCAATGAAAATGCATTGGTTGTATTTGTTATTTGGAGGTTTTATTATTGGAATCTTTTCAATATTCATATCCGGTTTTCTATGGGGTATATGTAGGCTTTTATTCAGGTATTTCGGTGTAATTTGGACACCAAGTGGTTTTTTGAAAAGATGTTGGGGATATTGGTAAACGATTTTTTCATTTTCAATGCTGAAGCAACCTTAAATTTAACTGACTGATTATGTTATATTAGTTCTTATTATGTTAGTTCTTAATTTACAATCAGAAACTAAGTTTCATTGTAATTACCGAACGCCAATGCGCAACTTTACAGATTATAAATTATTAAGATCCTTGATCACTACCAATAAGGAACAAATTAGTTTTACAACAAGTTTCAACAGCTTAATTAGAAGCTAAGTAAATCAAAATATATTTATGCACTTAACGGACTACAATTATCACCTGTCAAAATATATCAGTCAACAAAGGTCTTTACTGGATCAGTTAGCAAATTATCAGATATTTCCCTTCCAAACATTATCCATATCTTGTAAGGACATTACATCGTCGGGTTATTGGTCGCAATGCAAAAAAGATTTAGAAGCAATTATTGGGGATAAGAAGTCTGTAATTTATTATTTCAAAATAAATCCGCCTTTTAACGCAGGTGAAATACAACGAATCGTAACATCCATGAAAAAAACGCCGGGAAAGAGCAACCCTGCATTGCCAAAGGTCAATGAAAAAAACCTTTGTGAAAAGAACGACATTCTTTATGTTGGTAAAACGGATAAGAACTTTCCGGGTCGTTTAAAACAACATCTGGGTTTAGTAGCCTCAAAAACCACTTATGCCCTGCACCTTAATACTTGGGCGACAGAATTAGACCTTACTTTAAATGTGATGCCTTATACTTGGCCGACAGAATTAAACCTTACTTTAAATGTGATGCCTTGTAACTTGAAATTGGAAGAAAATAAAATGTTAGAACAAATTGAAAGCGTTTTCCATTTTGCACTTCGACCGTTGTTAGGTCGTAGCGGTCATTGATGAAATTATCTCCAGCAGAACTGGCTTTCAAATTAAACGTATCATTGGGTTTTGTAGGTCAAGTCGAAAGTTTAAAGTATCCGGCAAAATACAACCTAAATCACATCAATAAACTATCGCAAATTTTCAAGTGTTCCCCAAAAGAGTTTTTACCTCAAGAGGCTCTTTAATTATTTGGTGCCTTGTATTGAAGAGATGGAAAATCAACTATCCAAATAGAGAAGTTAAGCCCACCAGAGCCGATGGTACTGTCCGCTAACCAGCGGATGGGAGAGTAGGTCGGTGCCAAATCTTAATGTAAAAGCCTTTGTTCTTTCGAACAAGGGCTTTTTGCGTTTTATGACATTGAAGGCATAAAAGTTAAGCCCGGTGAAGCCGGCAGCATTGCCCAGGCCCTCATCCCCGCTGTAATAGCCACGCAATATCCCGGTGAAACTCATTATTCAGTTTATGGAATAGTACTGCCAAAATTGACACGAAATCCACCTTTAGAAATCTTAACATGCTCTTATATATCAGCAATCCGAAAAGGGATTTGATTTTTTATCCGTTGATAAAAAGCAACGCCAATGGATTGGTCATTATGTTAAAGCCATTGACCATGCTTTTATTAGTAGGGCATGCTTGAAAAAACTTTGCATTACTAGTTATTTAGGAGAAGGTACGGGTTTTTTGTTTCCCGGGTTTTTATAAGCCAATATTTTTTCTGGTTATCGTCTAAAAAAATAATCCCGAGGCAATATTATCTGCATATAATTTACCTGTTTGGGTGAGGTAAATTATACCGTCTTTTTGTTCAATCCATTGATTATCAAAATATGGCCGTGCTTCGATGAGGAGTTGGTCGCTTGATGCTGCCGAAATGGAATTAAGCTTGTTTAGGTCGAGCCCCCAAATAGTGCGCAGGGACGTCATAATATATTCATTTAAACGGTCTGTTTTGGTTAGCATCTCCGTTTCCGCCGGTATTTTGCCGCCTTCCAAAGCCTGCATATATTTTGCGTTATTTGCTATGTTCCACTGCCTTGACCCGCCGTTATATGAATGTGCCGAAGGCCCTATGCCGAGGTATTTTACCCCTTTCCAGTAGTTGGAATTATGCCTTGAATAATGCCCCGGTTTACAAAAATTCGATATTTCATAATGCTCAAAGCGCTGTTGTTGCATGGCGGCCATCAGTGACACAAATTGTACGGCGCTTTGCTGGTCGTCCATTGCGGCTTGTTTTTTCTTTTTTATGAATGACGCCAGTGCGGTTTTAGGTTCAACCGTCATGGAATACGATGAAATATGGGGTATGCCCATTTCAAATACCTTATCAAGGTTATACTTCCATTTATAATCGTTTAGCAAAGGATAACCATAAATAAGGTCGGCAGTTATGTTCTCAAACCCGGTATCCTGCGCTCTTTTTACTGATGATTCTGCTTCATTGCCGCGGTGTACCCGGTTCATCCACGCAAGGTCATCGTCAAAAAAAGATTGTACCCCGATACTTAAACGGTTTATATCAGTTTTACGAAGCGTGTGCAGCTTTTCCTTACTCAAATCATCCGGGTTAGCTTCTAAGGTGATTTCGGCATTGGCCGGTAGGCTATGCAGCCTGGCGATTGTACCTATCAGCAAATTTATTTCATCTGCGCTTAACAGTGAGGGTGTACCCCCGCCAAAATAAATTGTTTCAACCGTTTCGCCGTCAAGGTAATTTTTTTGGAGGCCGATCTCTTTTATAAGCGCCTGCAAAAGT
>DATCES010000309.1:0-2389 GCA_036509935.1 Mucilaginibacter sp. | reverse complement strand
AGTTGGTGGATATTCGGTTTAGCAGGCATGGTGGCAATAGTAGTGGCGCTTGCAACCATAAGTTTCCAGGCGATAAAAGCAGCAGGGGCGAACCCGGTGAAGAGTTTGCGGAGCGATTGAAAAAAAGTCATTGGTCATTAAGTCATTAGTCATTGGATGGCTTGCGAAGCCAAAAACCAATAAAAAAATTGACCTAATGACG
This sequence comes from Mucilaginibacter sp., assembly GCA_036509935.1. Classification (GTDB taxonomy): domain Bacteria; phylum Bacteroidota; class Bacteroidia; order Sphingobacteriales; family Sphingobacteriaceae; genus Mucilaginibacter. The sequence continues at coordinate 2,187 of DATCES010000309.1, read as the reverse complement.
CACAGCAAATGACCCAATGACCAATGACGCGAAGCAAATGACTGATTATTAAATCACTAAATCACTAATTCACTAAATCCCCGAAGGGGTCCTTCGGACAATAATTAATTTGTTATGATACGAAACTATTTAAAAACCGCCTGGCGAAACTTATGGAAAAACAAGGCTTTTTCTGTAATTAACATTTTGGGATTAGCTTTAGGACTCTCCTGTAGCTTACTTATCCTGTTATGGGTACAAAATGAGCTGGATATTGATGCTTTTCATGCCAATGACAAACAGCTATATACAATTTATGAGCGGTCGTACTATGACCATAAATTACATGGGATGTATGGTACACCCGCTGTTTTGGCTGAGGAACTGAAAAAAGTGATTCCCGATATCCGGTATGCCACAAATTTTTCCTGGTATAATTTCCATACTTTCCAGGTTGGTGATAAAATAGTAAAGCTCAACGGAACGTACGCAAGCCCTGATTATTTTAAGATGTTTAGCTTTCCGCTTTTACAGGGTAGTCCCCAATCTGCCTTAAACTCGCCGGCAAGTATTGCAATCTCAAAAAAGATGGCAACACAATTTTTTGGCAGCCCCGGGCAGGCAATTGGCAAGGTAATCAAATATGAAAACAAGAAAAATTTTACAGTAACCGCGGTATTCGATGACCTGCCCAATAAGTCGTCTGATAAATTTGAATATTTAATCAATTGGCATACTTTTCTGGATGAAAATACCTGGGCCAAAGACTGGGGAAACAACGGGCCGCTCACTTATATTATGCTCCGCAAGGATGCTAATCCTTCGCAGGTTGAAAACAAACTCACTCATTTCCTGGATAATTATAACAAGCAGCAAAAAAAAGGCACCTTCACTATTGAACTGGGAATGCAAAAGTTTAGCGAAGGCTATCTTCACGGCAATTTCACCGATGGCAAAATCGGTGGCGGAAGGATCCAATATGTTCATTTATTCAGTATAGTCGCCATCTTTATTCTGTTGATTGCATGCATCAACTTTATGAATCTTACAACGGCCCGCTCTTTAAAAAGAGCGCGGGAAATTGGTGTGCGTAAGGTAGTGGGCGCCATTCGCTCCACATTAATTAAGCAATTTATCGGCGAATCGATGATGTTTACCGTGATAGCCGTTGGGGTGTCGTTAATATTGATGGCATTATTGCTGCCTTTTTTCAACAATATTACCCAAAAGCAAATCGATCTTCCCTTTGATCAAACTTTCTTTTGGCTAAAACTCATTTTATTAACCCTCATAACCGGTTTTATTTCAGGAAGCTATCCTGCTTTGTTCTTATCATCCTTTAAACCGGTAAAAGTGTTAAAGGGCAGTGTCAGGCCGGGTTCGGGAGCTGCTTTGTTCCGTCAAGGTCTTGTGGTTTTTCAGTTTGTGCTTTCAGTTGTACTTATCATAAGCACCATTATTATTTCAAGACAGGTAAATTTTATTCAAAACCAGAATTTAGGGTATGATCGCGAAAACCTGGTTTACATTCCTCTGCAAGGTGATCTGGGTAATAAATATAACCTGTTTAAAACAGAAGCGCTAAGAATCGCTGGCATAGAGCAGGTGACGCGTATTAACGATGTGCCAACAGACATTGAGAACGCGACGAGTGGCGTTGACTGGGATGGAAAGGATCCTACTTTAAATGTCGACTTTACGCAAACTTCGGTAGGGTATGATTTTGTACGTACTATGAAATTAAAAGTATTGCAGGGTCGGGATTATTCAAGTGATTTTGCCACCGATTCCGCAGCTTACCTGGTAAATGAAACTGCGCTAAAGCGGATAGGCTATACCAATCCTATCGGCAGGCGATTAACTTTCTGGGGCAAAAAGGGTACCATTATCGGCGTTTTAAAAGATTTCCATTTTACGTCACTGCATGATCCAATAAACCCAATAATAATAAGACTGACGGAAAAAGACCCTAATGGCAGCGCGTTGGTTCGCATTCAGGCCGGTAAAACAAAAGAAGCCCTTGCGAACCTTGAAACACTCTCACGGCAATTAAATCCCAATTTTAATTTTAACTATAATTTTTCAGATGACGAATATAAAAAGCTTTATGACAATGAACAGGTAATTAGTAAGTTATCAAATATTTTTGCTTCACTCGCCATATTGATCTCATGCCTGGGGCTGCTTGGCCTTACGATATTTACTGCC
>DATCES010000308.1:0-4757 GCA_036509935.1 Mucilaginibacter sp. | reverse complement strand
GGGAGATTAAATGGTATAATACCGAACCCTAAATTGCTGGCAGGGGGGACGTTGTAAACATCAAAAAAAAGGGCGCCAATTGGCGCCCCTTCAGGTTATTATATCAGGGGTATTATATGGCGCGGCGCACAGGGTGTTTTATACCATCGCGGCGGGCTGCTTTAATGTCTTTTTTCAAGTCTTTCTTATCAGCTTTAATATCCTTTTGGTCCGCCTTTGCTGCTGTGATATTGCCTGCCTTTATTGCTTGTTGTTCGGCAACTTTATCGGCTTTAATGCCACTGATGTCGGATTTAATGTCCTTTTCATCAATGTTTTTAATTTGTTTGTCAGCTAATATAACAGGATGGGCAATGCCTTCGCCTTTCAGGATTTTTGCATCGGCTATTATACCCTGTTTATCAACCTTCGCAGCGGCAAGGTCAGTTTTTGCAGCAGCAAGGTTCCCTACACTGATTGCATGTTTGGCTTCTGCCTTTTTGTTGTCATAAGCGCGTATATCCTTGCGCAGGTCCTGCATCTGGGTTTTTTCAGTTGGGGTTGTTGTGGCAGTAACCGGTGCGGTAGTTGCAGGGGCGGTGGTGGTTGTTTGCGCAGATGCTATTGCAGTTAACAGCACTGCACCAAACAATAGACTTAATTTTTTCATGATTTTAAATTTTAATAGTGGGTATTTAGTTTTACTAACTTGTTTTAATTTGATACATTGACTGTGTTAACGGTAAAGGGTTTAATGCGGGCAATAAATATTTCATTTTTTTATATTAAACTTTGTGGTATATTATCTGTCACATTCCCGATACAAACCTTTTTTTTAATTGTTATATAATGAAATCCTTACACAAAACCTTTTTAACTATTTCATTTATCCTTGTCGCTTACACTGCATACAGCCAAACGGACAGCTTGTCCGTGCCCGGTGAAAAAACAAAACCCGCCGACAGCAGCAAACGGACTTCATCATTTAAGTTTGGCCTGAGTTATTTAAGCAATAATGTTTTTATGGGCCGCACTGATACCGTACAAACGCCAATTATTGTGCCCGAATTGAAATACACGTTAAAGTCGGGCATTTTCTTTTCCGGCAGTATGGATTTTCTGCCCAACAAAAAAAAGAACAAATTAGATGGCGGTGATATTTCGGCCGGGTACAATTTTGATATTACCAGCGATTTTTCGGGGGGCATATCATATACTAAACTTTTTTACAATTCAACCAGTACGCAAATAGCGGCATCGGTAAGCAGTACCTTTAATGCTAATTTTACGTATGATATAGGCAATATTATTTCACCATCGGTAAGCGCCGATTATAATATAAATAAAAAAGGTATAGGTAATGATATTTTCCTTAGTCTGGGTTTAGCCCATGATTTTATAGCGGTAGGCATATTTGGGGATAAAGACATTTTACTGATTTCGCCCACAGTGACAGCCAATACAGGGACACAAAATTTTTATGACGCGTATTTAACCAAAAAAAAGCTTAAAACAGCCAAACGCACCGCTGCGCAAAATGCCGTTTTCAATAAGTATATAAATCAACTTAGCCAATATGCGCTGTTGGATTATGAATTATCAGTTCCGCTTGAATATAAGGCCGGGCATTTTATTTTTCAGTTTATACCAACTTATGCTATAGTAAAAAACCAGTTGCCTAAGCAGGTACAGGCAAAGATTTCGGACCAGTCCTCCATATTCTATTTTCAAACCGGTGTATCTTTGAAGTTCTGATGTTTTTTTGAGTCCGAAAGTCCGAAAGAAAAAAAGTAACGTTTCTTTGGGTAAATCCATTTTCTGACTTTTTCAACTTTCGGACTTTCGGACTTTTCCGACTCCCCCTAAAAATCACTATATATATCCCTGAAGGTGCTGCGGAGGCCAAAGGTTATGAGTGCTGTTTTTAAAGTGCTTTGGGCGTTTGCTTCCTCGCGGAACAGGCCGCCAAGCTCTAAACGTAAATTATATTTCGGATTTATAAGGAATGATATGCTCCCCTGGGCATAGCGCAAGGTGGTAGCAAGCCCTTGCCCTGTGGCAGCTGTAGTTGCCGTGGCCGGATTAAAAGCTTTGGTAACATCCTGGCCAAAATTTGCCAAGGCATTAGGGTCAAGACCGTATTTTGCATAAGTTAACTGGCCCATAAAATCAAACCTGCCGATGGAATAATTTAATATGCCAATGTATTCCCTGAAGTTTGCGCCCAATGGATCGCCTAATGGTTCGCTCAGGTCGGTATAATTTGTAATAGGCTGCTGGCTGGCGTAGGTATATGGCTTCACGGTATTAAACTCAAAAAGGTAATTAAAGTTTTTTACCTGGAACAGGTCGGCGCCGCGTATCCCCACCTGCACACCGTTAGTGTTATCAGGCTTGCCGCCCGAAAAGAGATCGCCTGCGTTAAAGCGGTCTAAAAGCAACTGGCCGTATATGGCTGTTTTATCAAATATTTTGTACTTGCCGGTAAAACCGGTAAATACATTATCAGGCTGTGAAGGCGTTGGGTTCAGGGCGTTCGAAAAAATTAACGGATTTATATAATTCGAGTCGAAGCCATGAAAATTTCCATAATCATCGGCCTCTGATGTTATCAGCGCGTTAAAATATCCTAAAGATAACCTGTTGGTGATGTTCCAGTCGAGGTAATGAAAAGCGGCCCATTTGCGGCGGTTATTGCCAAAGGAATCAAACTGAAGGGCTTTATGATCTTGCAGGTACGCCCACATAAACATGTATTGCACCTTGCCGAGATTGGCCGTTAAACGTAATAAAGGGTAGTTGGCGGCAAAATCCGACAATAGCAGCGACCGGTAGCCATCGCCGATAAATGTTTTGTCTTCGCCTAATGTAATGTTCAGTTGTTTTATAGGCGTGTACGAAATAATCGCGGTAACGTACGTCCAGTCTGCCGAAGCTAGTCCAACATTAAAATTATAGGACTGGCCGGGGATAAATTCATATTTGTTTATATAATTATTCAGATAATTTGGGAACCGGCCCTGGTTTGCATAACCACTGGTATAAAAGAAAAATTTATCGCCAACCGTTCCGCCAAACTGGTAGCCCTGGGTATTCAGCAAGGTTTTTGATTTACCCGCAAAATCATGCCCCGGCAGCACATCGGTGAGGTAATCGCCATAAAAAGTGTATTCTTTAGTTTTTACATCAAACAAATGCTCATTAAATATTTTGCGCAGTATCCAGCCTTTACGGCTGCTATCCACACCAACCTGCATCAGCTGGTTGTACCTGGGGCTGATAACGCTGTCAATTAAAAAAGGCTTAAGCGAGGTGTGAAATGATTTATCAACCGAATAAATAACCGAATTGAATTTTTGGTCCAACTGGTACGAATACGGCATCAAAACAGATTGTGACCTGCTTATTTGCGCCGAAAACAGGATGGTCCCAATAATGAATGTGAGTTTCGCTATAGGTAAAAGGCTAATCTTTCGCATCGCAACAAAATAAGTATTAATTATGGTGAAATAAAAATTTCATTTGTTGATTGATGAAAATGCGGCGGTGACGGACTGATTTGTAATAAGTATGTGTGGCATATTCAATTACAAGATCCCCCTTGCAAATCCCCTTAAAATTTTGTATATTTGAGGTAAATCCCCGGAGTTTTATAAAATTCATTCCCCAACCACCTCGTAAGGGGCCCTATGGGCATAGGTATCCTTCGCACCGCCAAAAAAAAATTTTTTTCGCGTTTTTTCTGATGATTTCGGTCCGGTTCTTTGAAATTTAAGCATATTTATTTGATATACAATGCTTTAAATAAATCCGCCTTCGATTTTCTACGTGGGGCTAAATGCATTTAGCTCCGCAAAACGCAAAAATTACGTGGGGCTAACTGCGTTTAGCCCCTCAAAACGCAAAAATTACGTGGGGCTAACGGCGTTTAGCTCCTCAAAACATAAAAATTACGAGGGGCTAACGGCGTTTAGCCTACGCAAACGGCTGATAATTCCTGTTGCCGCAGTAATACCGCCCGCAATGGCACTATGCAGCAAAATACCGTCCGGGAACGCAGGGCATAATACCGGGACCGGGGGGCATATATTGAAGTATTTACTGTAACTTTAAACCATAATTTGAAGCATATTGCAATTATGAGTAAAAAATATTTGTTACAAGGGTCAGTTAAGTGGAGTTACAGTTATGAATTAGCTGAATATTCAGATACATATAAGATTATGACATCAATGGCATCATTTGCCCCGCCATTACACCGGCACACCGGCAATATTGCATTAACTGATTCTGAACTTATCATTGAAGGATCAGAAGGCGATGTGGATTTGTCGATAAAGCTGGGGGCAATGAAACAAATTTTTATTGGATTTGATGACCTTTTTCCTATGACATCTGTTCGTGGTTTTGGCGCATTTTGGCAGCCATTACGGATTGAGTATTACATTTCACCAGTGGAAACGGAGTACATCTATCTTATTATCGACTATAATGGAATATTTACCCATGACAAGGATTGGTACAATACCCTTACCCAAATGTTGCAATGAATTATACCTCTTTACCGGGCACGAACGATGGGTATGGCCTGCGTACAACGTCTTGTTGTAACCATAGGCGACATAAAGGGGCTTTTTTTACTTCCGGTCTTTCCCGACTTTCGGACTTTCGGTCTTTCGGACAATTTTCCCATATTTGCGTCCTTTTAACCGGGTTATAATACTAATTTTGTTAAAAATTGTTAACCCGGAACGGTTTTTAAAAATAAACTTATAAAA
>DATCES010000307.1:0-5332 GCA_036509935.1 Mucilaginibacter sp. | reverse complement strand
TTGCTGTCCGCTTATTTGGTTGTAAAAGCGGGGTAATGCTTACCGCATCGCATAACCCTAAGGAATATAATGGTTATAAGGCTTATGGCGCGGACGGGGGGCAGTTTGTTTTCCCGGCGGATAAGGCGGTAATGGATGAAGTGGCCGCTATCAGCAATATCGATGAAGTTAAGTTTAACCGCGTGGATGCAAATATTGAAGAAATTGGTGAAGAGGTTGATAACCTTTACCTCGACAAAATTACGGGGCTTTCGGTATCGCATGATGCCATAAAGCGCCAGAAGGACCTGAAAATTGTTTACTCCCCAATCCACGGCACCGGTATCACCCTGGTGCCAAAAGCGCTGGAGCGGTTTGGCTTTGAAAATGTGATTTTGGTGGATGGGCAAACAAAGCCTGACGGCAACTTTCCTACCGTTATTTATCCTAACCCGGAGGAAAAAGAAGCCCTGACGCTGGCCCTTAAAAAGGCGCAGGAAGTGGATGCTGACCTGGTGCTGGCCACAGACCCCGATGCCGACCGGGTTGGCATTGCGGTAAAAAACACTGATAATGAATTTATACTGCTAAACGGTAACCAAACCGGCGCAATGCTGATCAATTACCTGTTAACAGCATGGCAGGAAAACGGCAAGCTTACAGGCAATGAATATATTGTTAAAACTATTGTTACCACCAACCTGATTGAAGCCATCGCCAAAGCCAAAAATGTTAAATTTTATAACACCCTCACCGGGTTTAAATATATCGGGGAACTGATGACCAAATTGGAGGGAAAACAAACCTTTATTGGTGGCGGCGAAGAAAGTTACGGCTATTTGGTAGGGGAACTGGTAAGGGATAAAGATGCGGTGGTATCGTGTGCGTTTATAGCAGAAATGACCGCTTACTATAAAGATAAAGGAAGCAGTTTATTTGAAGCGCTGATTAATACTTACATGGAGTATGGTTTTTATAAAGAAAAACTGGTCTCGATTACAAGGAAAGGAAAAACCGGGGCGGAAGAGATTAAGGAGATGATGGAAAAATTCAGGACTACCCCGCCGGTTATTTTGGGGGGATCAAAGGTAATTACATTGAAGGATTATGAAAAAGGGGTGGAGACCAACCTGGTATCTGGCATTACAACCAAACTGGATTTCCCCGTATCAGATGTACTGCAATTTATTACCGCAGATGGGAGCATTATTTCGGCCCGCCCTTCGGGAACTGAGCCTAAAATAAAGTTTTATTGCAGCGTAAACGGAAAGCTGGCCAGCAAAGCCGCTTACCAGGCAACCGACCAGCAGCTGGATTTAAAAATTGATGCTATTATTGAAGATTTGGGTGTTTGAAAATAGCGCCCAAATTTCAACTGTCAAATGTTAAATAATGTTATTGAAAAGAATAGTTTATTTGGTTTATCTTACATTTATCCATGTTTAGGTATTTGCTGATAATTTTTTGCCTTACCTTTTGCGTGATAGCCCTACATGCGCAGACGGTTTTTAGCGGCCGTGTATTTGAAAATAAAACCCGGATAACCCTGCACGGCATAAGGGTTCAGAATTTGCGCAACAGGCTGGTTGCGATAACCGCAGACGATGGCCGGTTTAGCATAGCCGCTAAAGTGGGCGACTTTTTGGTTTTGAAAGGGTTCGCCTATCAGCCGGATACGCTGCTTATAACGGACATGCACGACAGGGAAATATTTCTGGAACCATTGAGTACCCTGCTAAACCAGGTCACTATTACCGATACCAGCGGCCGGACATCCGCAGCGGAAAAGAATATGATATTACCTTATGACCCGGAATTTCATGGGCAGACCTTGGTGTACCATCGCGATAATCAGGGAAATTATGATGGCGGGGCTATTTTGCGGTTGCATTACTTTACAGGGGATGATAACAAAAAAAAGAAAGCCCGGCAGAAGGAAGAAGAGCGGGTACTTAGCGAAGAGATAAGCGCTATTTTTACTTCAGATAACATTGGCCATTACCTGCCTTTAACAGGAACAGACCTTGACAATTTTTTACTTTTATACACCCCGGCAATTAAAGTTTATAACAGCAAGGATTTTAACTTGTTAGCCTATCTCAACTCCTCCTATAAAACCTGGCTGATCCTTTCGCCCGTCCAACGCAAGTCAGGCCAGATATTTAAGAAGGAATGACGTTGTGTTGCAAGGTTGGAATGTTGCAAGGTTGGAATTTGTTTCTTTTCGCTGCTTGCTTACAATTGTGCAGTCTCCCAATAAACATTCCGCAATCGGCATGCTCACTTTCGCATTTCTACTAATCTCCGATCTGCAATCACTTCTTCAAACTATCTGCTTTAGCTTTTGCCTTTTTCTTGAAAAACCCTTTAAGCAAAAAATTGCTTTGCGCGGCTTCCAGGTCCTCATTTAATTTAACCGAGCTTTGCTGCAGGTTATTTAAGGTTGATTTTATCTGGGCTGCTCCTTTCGGATCGTTCAATAATTCTCCTAGCGTATTGTCAGTCGTAGTTAATTTATTGCTTGCTTTATTAAGGTTGTTAGTTAATATAGTGGCATTGTTGGCTGCTTGCTGTAATTGCGCAAGTGCATTTTTTATCCTGTTAAAAGTTGAGGTATCGGTAAATAGTTTATCGGCAAAGCCGCCTTTAGTGTTCATTTTATTGCTAAACCGGTTAAGGCTTGCGGCCAAACGTGCTGTGCCTGACGTGGCAGCTTCCAGGTTACGTATGGAGTTGCGGAATTGAACGCCCATAGTACTATCGGCCAATAGCGCGCCTACTGCGCCTTTTCCCTGTAATATTTTATGGCCCAGTAATTTAAAATCGGTAGTAATGGCCAACAGGTTCTGATTGTTTTGCTGCAGGGTTCTCAGCATATCATCGGTTGAAGGCAATTTTTCAGCTTGTAAAACATCGCCATCCTGTACAACCGGGGCCCTGGGGCTCCCGCCGTCAATAACAATAATCTTATTGCCTATCAAACCATCTGAACTTATGCGTACACCCGAGTTACGGTGAATATATTGCTGGGTGTTTTGGTCAACTTTCAACTGTACGTTAACCTGGGATATACCCACAAATTTTATGCTTTTTACCGTACCCACTTTAACGCCCGAGAACCAAACATCGTTACCCTTTTTTAGCCCGGCAACGTCATCGAAAACGGCGCTGATGCTTATGCTTTTTTCGAAACTTTTTTGCTGGCCGCCAAGCGTGAAAACGCCAATTACAAATATTACGAGGCCGAGCGCTAAAAACACGCCGACCATTATTGCTTTTTTATTTTCAGGTGTAGCCATAATATATAGTATAATATCTATTGTGTAAAGTTATAATCAAAAAATGGTTTTATCCGTTCATCATTAGTGTCAAATATTTCCTCAAAACTCCCCACCCGCTGAAATTTCCCGTCAATCAGCATGGCTATGCGGTTGCCGGTTGATTTGGCGCAGGTAAGGTCATGCGTAATAATGATGGATGAGGTACGGTACCGTTGTTGCACCTCGTTTATCAAATCATTTATTTCGGTACAGGTAATTGGGTCAAGGCCAGCTGTAGGCTCATCATAAAGCATGATTTCGGGGTTGAGAATAAGCGTACGCGCTATGCCAATCCGCTTGCGCTGCCCGCCCGAAAGCTCTGCCGGCATTTGGTTTATGGTTTGCGAAAGCCCAACGGCATCCAGCACTGTTTCAACTGCAGCATCAATCTCCTTGCGGGTTATACCCGTCCGGTTTCGTACCAGTGGGAACTCAAGGTTTTTACGCACCGTCATGCTGTCATACAAAGCGCTGCTTTGAAACGAAAACCCCATTTTAATCCGCAAACCCCGTAACTGCTTGTTAGTCAAACAACATATATCATTGCCCAATACTTCAATAATCCCTTTATCGGGCTTTAAAAGACCCGATATAAGTTTTATAAGTACAGATTTGCCCGAGCCGGACCGACCCAGCACCACCAGGTTTTCGCCCTGGTACAGGTCAAGGTCGATGCCGCGCAATACAGCGAAGTCTTCAAAGGATTTTTCTAAACCCCTTATGCTGATCACTATTTTATTTTTATCTATACTGGCTTTTTCCCTTTCCATAATTCAGTGGCGCGATCAGCGAAAGTTACTTGTTATTTGCACAATAATAATTTCTTCTATAAACACCAAAAACATAGCGGTTACAACTGCCCCGTTTGCGGCCTTGCCCACCCCCTCGGTTCCTTTATCTGAATAATAACCCTGGTAACAGCCAACAATGCCTATGGTAAAACCAAATACTACTGATTTAATTAACGAGGCGGTAAGATCAAGAAAAATAAGGGGTTGAAAAAACTGCTCAATAAATGCCGTATAGCTGATCCCTTCGTTCATGCTCACATTCAAATAGCCCCCCAATAACCCTATAAATGCAGTATAAGTGGCTAAAATTGGTATGGTTAATGTAGTTGCCAGTACACGGGTGCATACCAGAAATTTAAAAGGGTTGGTACCCGATACTTCCATGGCATCAATTTGCTCAGTCACCCGCATCGAGCCTAACTCGGCCCCGATGCCTGAACCAACCTTGCCCGAGGCAATAAGCGCCGTAACCAAAGGCGCCAGCGCGCGCATAATAGCAATGGATACCAATGACGGCAGCCACGAGTTTGCCCCAAAACTGGCAAGCGAAGGGCGCGACTGCTTGGTGAATATAAACCCTACAATAAAGCCGGTTACCGATATTAAAGCAAATGACCGTACCCCCGTTTCATAACATTGCCGTATTATTTCTTTAAATTCAAAAGGCGGTACGAATGCTTCCCTGAAAAACCGGAGGATAAACAGGTGGATATTATAAATATCTGCAAAGAAACCGGCAAAGCGCCGCTTAAAATCCCCGCTTTTTTTTTGTGCAGGCTGTGGTGTGTTATTTACTGTATCCATTAATTACAATAAAGGTATGGCTTATAAAACATAATGATAGGCTTACAACAAAAAACTTGATAGGATGTTTATCAAGCCGTTTTTTATTCGGTTAAATTGTGTCCGTTGTAAAAATTTGCCGTTGCAAACCTAAGTTTAATTCATTCAAATAAATGAAACCCGCGTGAAAAATACATCCATGTAATGTAAAAATCCGATATTCGGTTTTTTGGTTGCCGGTAAAATTGAAATTACTAACTGTATATTTGAAATGGATTTTATTAACTGGGCAAAATGGAGAATGGTATTAAATTGATATTTATAATCTTGTTAGCGTCACTGAAGTTTGCGAATGCAGCTAATGGTACCCCACCGGGTTACTTTAATGTTAGGGACTTTGGCGCTATCGGCGATGGGACGGCCTTAGATAGTAAAGCCATTAACAATGCCATTGATGCC
>DATCES010000306.1:0-2498 GCA_036509935.1 Mucilaginibacter sp. | reverse complement strand
TTTGCCGGGGATTGTTTTGTGCAGTATTTCCATTCAGGCTATCCAACACAATAACTTCAGTTTTTTTACCGGAATAAATAACACCGTCATGTACGTCGTTAAGGTAGCCCATTCCCTTTATTGCTTTGTAACCTTTAATCACCACCTCATTTAATTCGTTAGTTGCACCTGGCAAAGTAAAATTGGCGGTGGCCGTTTCACCTTGTTTTACGGTGACATATTTTTGTGAATTTGTATAGCCTTCTGCGGATACGCTTATTATCAAATGTCCGGGTTTGGTTTCTATGGCATATCTGCCGCTGGTGTCAGTAATAACCGACTGAAAAGGGTTTTTTAATATAATAATTGCGCCGGGAAGTGGATTTCCTTTATCATTGGTTATTCTGCCTTTTATCCCGCTATGGGATTGTGCCGCTGCATAATTAGCAGTTAAGATTAATGTAAAGGATATCCATAAGATCGATTTAAAAAGTTGTGTTGTGATTGTAATTTTTTCTTTCATTTTTATTTAGACTAATTCCAGACAAACATACAATTATTTAGATTAATTCCAAATAATGATTATGGATAATCATTATTTAACTATAAAGGCTTTTAAAGCGTGTTATAATACCGATATTTAAAGATGAAAAAATCAGTAGTATGCATGTTGCTATTTTTTTTTGGATGCAGCGATAAATCAAAACCATCTGCTGTACATATCGGCCTTATAAACAATAACCGTTCAATTAAATTTACCGGCTTTGATCGTGCGATTATCAGCGAGATCAACCGCGATTCCGTTCCGGGCATCTGGCAGGGGCTGATCCCGGTTTACCGGATGCCTGCAGACACGGATATGAAGGATTATCAACGCGCCTTACCCGGAATTTACACATTAAAAGATAGCGCGGTGTTATTTACGCCCGATACCCCATTTGTTAAAAACCAAACCTACTATGTACGCTATTTTAAATTTGACGGAGGTTATAGTGCCTGGGATTTTATTAAGGGTAAAAGAAGGTTAGGCAAAATACTGTACACAGATTTGATTTTTAAGCAATAAAGTACTTGAAAATCAAATAAAAATCATTATATTTGCGGTTGAATTTAAAAGGAGGGGGCTATAGTCCCCTCTTTTATTTTACCAATTAATCCCGGTAGCCCCGATGGCGATTGGGGGAAAGGCGATAATGAATATTGAAAAAAGAGTAAGGGAACTGGTTGAAGGGAAGATTGCCGATAAGCCAAACCTGTTTATCGTTGATATAAAATTGCATACCAACGGGAAGCTCATAATAATGGTCGATGGCGACAATGGCATTGGCATTGATGACCTTGCCGCCATAAGCAGGCATGTTGGTTTTCATCTGGAAGAGGAAAATGTGATAGAAACTGCCTATAACCTGGAGGTTTCGTCGCCCGGAATTGATACGCCGCTCACATCACTCAGGCAATATTTAAAAAATATTGAGCGAAATTTGTCCATCAAAATGGCGGATGGGGGCAAAAGGGAAGGTAAACTATCAGGCATAACTGAAGATGCCATTGTAATTGAAGAAAAAATAAAAGAAAAAGGGGAAAAGGCCGGAATTGTTGAAAGCGTTATCCCAATAAGTAAAATAACAGAAACAAAAGTTTTAATATCATTCAAGTAATAAAATGAGCAATATTAATTTAATTGATTCTTTTCAGGAATTTAAAGATTTCAAGAACATCGATCGCCCAACTATGATGAGCGTACTGGAAGAAGTTTTCAGGAGCATGATCCGGAAAAAGTATGGAAATGATGAGAATTGCGATGTAATTGTAAATACGGATAACGGTGACCTGGAAATATGGCGTACCCGTAAGGTTATGGAAGATGGTTTTAGTGAAGATGACGACCTGGAAATTGAACTGGCGGAAGCAAAAACATTAGACCCCAGCCTTGAGGTAGGCGATGATTATATCGAACAGGTCACTTTAGAGAGTTTTGGCCGCCGTGCAATACTTGCAGCACGGCAGACGCTGGTTTCTAAGATACTTGAACTGGAAAAAGATGAGATATTTAAAAAATATAAAGACCGCGTAGGTGAAATTGTTACCGGCGAGGTTTACCAGGTTTGGAAAAAGGAAACTTTGGTGCTTGATGATGAAGGCAACGAACTGTTGCTGCCAAAATCAGAACAGATACCTGCTGATTACTTTAAAAAAGGCGATAGCGTAAAAGCGGTGGTTGATAAAGTGGAAATGCTGAACAGCAACCCCAAGATCATCATATCACGTACTGCGCCTGAGTTTTTACAGCGGTTGTTTGAAATGGAAGTGCCCGAAATTTTTGATGGCCTTATCACCATTAAAAAAATTGTACGCGAACCCGGGGAGCGGGCGAAAGTTGCAGTGGAATCGTATGACGACCGTATAGACCCTGTCGGTGCCTGCGTAGGTATGAAAGGGTCGCGCATCCATGGTATTGTACGCGAGCTTAAAAACGAAAATATTGACGTGATAAATTTCACTAATAATTTGCAGTTATA
>DATCES010000305.1:0-6117 GCA_036509935.1 Mucilaginibacter sp. | reverse complement strand
CCGGCTCGCACGTAAATAATAACCATCAAAAAAAAATAAGCGATATAGCACATAACGCTTTAAAACCGCCAAAACTGGCCCAATTGCTGTACCGTTTGGCAGCCAGCTGGCAACCCGGCAATATTATTGAATTAGGCGCTTGCCTTGGAATAACCACGCTATATTTACAAAAAGCTGCCCCCGGCGCAAAGCTTTATACGCTTGAGGGGTGCCCCGAAACCGCCGGGATAGCCAAAGAAACTTTGGTAAAAGGCGGTGTTAATGATGCCGGGTTAATCATCGGAAACTTTGACGATACCCTGCCGCGCGTGATACAAAATTTAAAACAGCTTGATTTTGTTTTTGTTGACGGCAACCACCAAAAAGGGGCTACCCTGAAATATTTTGAATGGTGCTTACCCAAAGCACATGAGGGCACAGTACTCATTTTTGACGATATTTACTGGAGCGAAGGCATGAAAGCGGCATGGAATGAAATAAAGGCAAACCCCAAAGTTACCGTTACAATTGACCTGTTTTGGATAGGATTAGTGTTTTTTAAACCGGGGCAGGCGAAAGAGGATTTTTTAGTGAGGATATAATTGTATAAACCGGGATTTAGCAGATAAAGCAACCCGCTATTGCAAAATGTCATAATTTACTACCACCGCCGGTAATAATGTAGCCTCATTAAGCGGCACCTGGTTGGTGGCCATAATAGGGTTGCGGGCGATGTAATTACGATAAAGCGCTTTTTGCAGTTTCAGGTTACTTGTGGCCGGAGGGGTAAAACTGAACGAAAACGGGATTATAAAATCATGCGTCCTTTCGTGGTTTGGAATGATCCATTTATAATTGGATTTTTTTAATACATCAATAATGGGGGATGCTAAAACAGCATCATCAGCATAATAAACAATTATTTTTGTAATGGCGCCTTTTGCATCGGCGGTAAATTTAAAAACCGCAGTCCCTATAACTTTCTTTTGGATGATCTCCGGCGAAACCGTCAAACTATCTTTAAAAAATTGGTTCATCACTTCTTTACCCCCCTGGAACGGGAATGCCAATTGCTCCTGCGCCTTGCAGTGACTTGCTAATGATACAATCGCTATAAATAATAGGGCCTTTTTCATTTAATAGTTGATTAAGTGAATAGTTGATTTTTTAAAACTAATCAACAAAAACTATTCTTTGGGTTCTCTTTTACTGCCTTCGTATAACTCATATTCAAGCAGGCGGCAATCAAGTTTGCCATTATAAAACTCAATTTTTCGTGCTGCATGCAGGCCTATCTTTTTAGCCAGGTCGGGGTTGCCGGTAAAAACATACCCCCGGTACCCCCGGCAATCCGTTTTCAAAAAATCACCGATCCGTTTGTAAGTTGCTTCTAATTTGGAATGTACACCCAGGCGTTCGCCGTATTCAGGGTTAAACATCACAATCCCAGGCCCTTCCGGTACAGGCGTAGCTGCAAAATCACAAATGCTAAAATCTATTAAATGATCTACCCCTGCGGTTTTCGCATTTTTTTGAGAGATATCAACAGCATCTGCGGAAATATCTGTCGCTATAATTTTAAACCCGGTCTCTTTCCTGGCTTTATCCTTTAATTTTCTTCTTTCGGTAAAAAAAACCGTTTCATCATAGCCTAAAATATGCATAAAACCATAATTCATCCTAAACAGTCCCGGGCATTTATCAGTAGCCAACAGGGCCGCTTCAATGGCCAGCGTCCCCGAGCCGCACATTGGGTTAATGAATGTACTGTTTTTATCCCAATGTGTTGCCATTATGGTTGAAGCTGCCAAAGCCTCGAGCATGGGGGCCTTGCCCGGAATTTTGCGGTAACTGTGTTTCGCCAGCGTTTCGCCCGAGGTATCTAAATATATATCGGCTTCGCTGTCCTGCCAGTATAGGTGTACCAATGTTTTATTTACTTCCGCGCCAGAGTCCGGCCTGATACCTTTTATGGATTTTATCCTGTCGGCGATGGCATCCTTAACTTTAACATTTGCAAAAAGCGGCGTGCGTATATGCTCATTGTTTACATTTGATGATACCGAAAAATATCCTGTAAAATCAATGAGTTTTTCCCATTCAATTTCCACAATCCTGTCGTAAAGCTGCTGCGGGTCATCGGCGGTAAAGCTTTTTACTAAATACAGAACCTGGCTCGCGCAGCGCAAATTCAGGTTTAAAGCTATACAATCAGTAACGGTGCCCAAAAGCTCAACCCCTGTTTGAAAAACGCGTACCGGTTTAAAACCACGTTCTTCAACTTCGTGCTGCAGGTATGGCGCCAACCTTTTATTACAGGTAATGATGATTTTATTTTCGGTGTGGAAAACTTGCATGATATTTTGCGAATTTATGAAATAAATACACCCGTTTTCATTTCTTATCTATTAACTTTACACTTTTAATTTTTTGAATTTATGGAAATTAAGGGTAAGGTACATGAAGTGAACCCAACTGTACAGGTTACGGAGTCACTTAAAAAGAGAGAACTGATAGTTGAATATATCGAGAATCCGCAATATCCCGAATATTTAAAGTTCGAGGCTATACAGGATCGTTGCAATTTATTGGATAATGTGAAAGTTGGTGATGATGTGGAGGTATTCTTCAATTTAAGGGGCAGGCCGTGGACAGATAAAACCGGAAAAAAAAGCTATTTTAACTCGTTGGTGCTATGGAAAATCAATATGTTATCACCTGCCGGCACAAGCACAACGCCCGAATATGCACCCCCTGCCGACATCAGCGCAACGCCGGATGAGGATGACCTTCCTTTTTAAGAAAGTTGGCAGTTATCAGTTTGCAGTGGACAGTATTTTAGAAGTTTGAAATTGCCTTGCATACGTTATAAAAACAGCTCTCTAACTTTATTAAAGGGCTGTTTTTATTGTGAATTTTTTTCTAACTACTGCAAACTGCCTACTGTTCACTGCAAACTGCTTCCTATTCCTCTTTCGTTATTTTTTTAACGGCAATATTGCTGCCCTGTTTTATTTGCAGGTAATAAGTACCGTTTAACCCGATCACAAAAGTTTTGCTAAAGCTGCCACCGTTTGCTTTTTCATTCCATGCTATTTTTCCCTGGTTATCGATGAGTTTAACCCCGGCAACAGTTTTTGCCGGTAAATTAAACATCAATAGGGTTTTTCCGGTTGAAAATTCAGGAACCAGGTTCAGGTCGCTAATTTCAAATTTACCGCCTTCAACACGGGGCATCTTTTTTAAATCATCATTTGAAATGTCAGATACGCGAAACACTACCCGGGTGCTAACACCATCATTATCTGTGCTTACAAAATCAAAATTCTGACTGTTCTTTCGTTCCAACGGCTTGATTGCAGTACTTAACCTTCCGGGAAAATCCCTTTCACTCAACTCCATCTTGAGCCCATGGGGCCTTAAACCGATGGGTTTAACCCCAACAATATTGCCCAGGCTGTCTTTAATTATTATATTTTCGGTTATCATCCGTTGATGCCCCACGTTTCCTTGCGCACTCCTTTTAAGCCCAAAACGTTCAATTTTGTTATCCGTAGTGTCCTTTCGTTTAAAAACATAAGTACTCCCGGCATTAAGGCTATTCAAATGTTTAATGTCCCTCACCGCGCTTTGCCTGTCGTTTGCCGGCAATTCTTTAATGTTTTTGCCATTAACAGTAGTGTCGCCGTTTTCAATCTTAATTTCAATATCTTTTTGGGTTTGCGCCAGCAGTACGGGCGGCAAGGCAATTATTACAATTAAACCAAGTGAAAAGATGAATTCAAAACCTGGTTTTAAAAAAAACTTTCTCATTTGCTTAATTTGGTTTTATTAACATTTAAACTTCTATATAAATGTTTTATTATAGCTCACAGTATATTAAAGTGTATGGCTAATTTGTTGCAGATTGTAAATTTAGCAAACTCCTATAATTCAAGTCATTAATTGTTAATAATAATTTGTTAAAAAGTGTTAAAAGCAAGGGATGTCAGCTAATTTAAAATAATTTTGTCTATCAGCATGAAAAAGAGAAGTATTGCACTGATAATTGGGTTGATGGGTTTTGCACTTTTGGGTGTAATGGCTATGCAATTATACTTTCTGAGGCAATCCTATCAAATGCAGTCCGCCCTTTTTGACCGTTCGGTTAACGAAGCGTTAAATAACGTTGTAGCCAAAGTTAGCAAACACGATGCGCTTACCTTTTTAAATATAAAAGCCAAGGGCGGGGATGCTTATCAGAAAACATGGGGCGCAATTGATAGCAAAATAAATGCAGGCAGTGAGATTATTGATAATGGCGCCCCTATAAGTACCGCCTCCAAATCAAAGAAAAAACTTAGCTACCGTGAAAAAAAGATTGCTTTGTTGCGTGACAGCCTTAAACGTATGATCATGCATAAAAACATGGATGATGAAATGTCCAGGTTGCTGCAGGGGGGCTCAATCGACCTTCAATTGCATTATGAACAATTTATTGATGAGTTTGGTAATATACATGGGAGCGTTACACCTGTTATTGTCAGGAACCCGGTGCCTGTTTCAAAAAAACATCAAAAGTTGCATGAGTTTGATACTGTACGTTACACTTACAGTGACCCGCAATTTGGGAAACAGGTAATTTCAACACTGTACATAAACCCCGAATGGCAACGGGAGCAGAGCAGGAAACAAAAGGAAAGGCAATTAAGGGAAGTGCAAAAAATGCTCGAAACTGACTCGCTGAAAAATACGCCGCAAAGCAAATCAACTGTAATTGAGAACCTCGCGGAAGAATACGGAAAGTACGGCGAACCTTTAAAAATGCGCCTGGACCCGCTTTGGATTGATACTTTGCTTAGGTTTGAACTGCACAATAAAGGCATTAATTTGCCTTTTAGTTATGAAGTGACTACCGCAAACAACGACTCGCTTATTTTTTCGAAAGCAAATGACGTTACCGGCGCTAAGCCAGCTTTTAATAATATAACAGTTTACCAGACACCCATTTTCAGTAAAGACGTGATCAATGACCCCGGATTGATCAGGCTTGTTTTCCCTCAAAAAAACTCGCTGATATTAAACAGGATGACCGCCACAATGGCTACCACCGGCGGCTTATTGCTTGTTCTGGTGTTTTGTTTCGGATACACTATATTCTCTATCCTCAGGCAAAAAAAGGTGTCGGAAATGAAAAATGATTTTATCAATAATATGACCCACGAGTTTAAAACCCCGGTATCAACTATCATGATTGCCAGCGAAGCTTTAAAGGATAATGAAATTGCACAGGACAGGAGCCGTGTTTCGAGGCTTGCCAATATCATATATGAGGAAAATGAGCGTTTGGGCAGCCATATTGAACGGGTATTAAATATTGCCCGCCTTGAAAAAGAAGATTTTAAATTAGAGAAGAAACCACTTGATGTTAATGAAATGATTGCTGTGGTTATTGACAGCATGGCGCTTAAGCTGCAAAAGTGCAAGGCCAGCACATTACTACAGCTTGATGCCGAAAACGCCATTATAAACGCCGATGAATTGCATTTTTCAAATGTGATATATAATTTAATAGATAACGCTATCAAATACAGTATCAATGACCCCGATATTACGATAAGTACCCTGAACAAAAACGGGCAGGTAGTGATAAGGGTGGCGGATAAGGGCATAGGCATGAGCCGCGACCAGCAAACAAAAATATTCGAACAGTTTTATCGTATCCCTACCGGGAACCTGCACGATGTTAAAGGCTTTGGTTTAGGTTTAAGTTATGTAAATACAGTAGTAAAGAGGCTTAATGGTATTATCAGTGTGAGGTCAGAAAAGGAAAAAGGCTCCGAATTTGAATTGAAATTTCAGGCAGCGTAGGGGAGTCCGAAAGTCGGAAAAGTCCGAAAGTCCGGAAGAAGCTTCATTTGTTTGTGTTATTTTGATGGACACTTGCATTGTTTTTTACTTTACTGACTTTCCCAAGTACTTTCCGTCTTTCGGACTTTCCCGTCTCTCGGACTTTCCCGACTATTTTCGTGCAATTATCGTTGCCGTGGCTTGCGCTGTTGGCATTACTATCAGGTCGTTAATGTTTACATGCGCCGGGCGCGATACTGCGAACCAAATTATTTCGGCAATATCGGCAGCGACCAGGGGCTCAAAGCC
>DATCES010000304.1:0-3649 GCA_036509935.1 Mucilaginibacter sp. | reverse complement strand
TTGTTTGATATTGTTAATGGCAAGCGGTATCAGTTTTTCGGGGAAATGATATGGACCATAATTGTTTGAACAGTTGGAAATTACGGTATCAAGGCCATAAGTATCATGATAAGCCCTCACAAAATGATCGGAACTTGCTTTTGAAGCCGAATATGGCGAATGGGGGTCATACGCGGTTGCTTCGGTAAACATGCCGGTTTCGCCTAATGAACCATAAACTTCATCAGTGGATACATGATAAAAACGTGTTTTATCATATCGGCCATTCCATAACTGGCGGGCAACATTTAACAAGTTCACAGTGCCAACTACATTAGTCACAACAAACTCAAGCGGGTTGGTAATTGACCTATCCACATGCGACTCTGCCGCCAGGTGTATTACAGCATCGGGCTGTTCGTCAGCAAAAAGCTTGTTTATAAAATCAATATCAACAATATCGCCTTTTATAAATTTATAGTTTGGTTCATTTTCAATATCTTTCAGGTTAGCCAGGTTACCGGCATACGTTAGCTTATCAAGGTTAATAATTTTGTACCCTGGAAAATTTTTTACAAACCGGCGCACCACATGCGATCCGATGAAGCCTGCCCCGCCTGTAATAATAATTGTTTGCATCTGTAATTTATTAAAGTGGGTTTTCGGACAAATATTTTTCCCATTCCCAGGCAGATAACATCATGGTGTCGATACCTGATGTTGCGCTCCAGTGCAATTCCTGCTCTGATTTGGTTACATCGCCCCACACCTGTTCAACATCACCCATGCGCCGCGGCCCTATTTCATAATTTAGTTTCACCCCGGTGGCACGTTCAAAGGCTGTTATAATCTCCAATACTGTGTTACCATTGCCGGTACCTATGTTAAAAACATCGTATCCGCCGGAAGCCTTGCTTTCCATTAGTTTTAACGAAGCTACATGGGCTTTAGCTAAATCAACCACGTGGATATAATCGCGGACGCAACTGCCATCCCTGGTATTGTAATCGTTACCGAACACCGTTATTTTTTTGCGTTTGCCAATGGCTGTTTGTGTTATAAACGGCACCAGGTTTTGCGGTACACCAATGGGCAACTCGCCAATCAGCGCTGATTCATGGGCGCCTACCGGATTAAAATACCGCAAGGCTATTACTTTTTTAGCATCTCCTGATATCACTGCGTCTTTTAATATCTCTTCGGCTATTTGTTTGGTATTGCCATACGGCGACTGGGCGGGTTTTATAGTTGCATTTTCGGTTACCGGCAACTCATCCGGCTGCCCATAAACAGTGCAGCTTGAAGAAAAAACAAAATTTATTGGTTTACCGCTATAAACGCTTAATAAATTGAGCAATGAGGTTAAATTATTATGGTAGTATTTTAATGGCTTTTGTACCGATTCGCCAACGGCTTTAAAGGCTGCAAAGTGAATAACGCCTTCTATGCCAGGTTCTGCCCTGGTAAATTCTAAAAGCTTTTGTTCATCACAAATATTAAACTGGTAAAAAGCCGGCCTGAAGCCTACAATCTTAGCAAGCTGATCCAATATTTTTGGTTGCGAGTTTGAAAGGTCGTCAACTATCACAGGATCGTAACCCGCGTTTACCAGTTCAACCACCGTGTGCGAGCCGATGTACCCCAAGCCGCCCGTTACTAATATTTTAGCCATTAATGTTGATTATAATAGGAGAAATCTTTGTGTCGTATTTCCTTTTCGGGAAGTGATTTAAAATATTCAAAGGTTATTTTCAAACCTTCGCTTCTTGAAACTTTAGGTTCCCAGCCCAGAATACTTTTAGCCTTTGTAATGTCGGGCCTGCGCTGTTTCGGATCATCCATTGGCAAGGGCAGGCTGATCAATTTTTGATCGGTACCGGTTAATTTTATGATCTCTTCGCCAAATTCCCTGATGGTTATTTCATTAGGGTTGCCAATATTCATGGGTTGCGCGTAATCGCTGAATAACAGGCGGTAAATACCTTCAACCAGGTCATCAACATAACAAAATGACCGCGTTTGCGAGCCATCGCCAAACATAGTTAATGGTTCGCCCCTTAACGCTTGCCCTATAAATGCCGGCAGTACGCGCCCGTCATTTAACCTCATGCGGGGGCCGTAAGTATTAAATATCCTCACAATCCGGGTTTCTACACCATGAAAAGTATGGTACGCCATAGTTATGGCTTCCTGGAAACGCTTAGCTTCATCATAAACCCCACGGGGGCCAACCGGGTTAACATTGCCCCAATATTCTTCGGGCTGCGGGTTAACACTTGGGTCGCCATAAACTTCGGAAGTTGAGGCGATCAGCATCCTTGCGTTTTTAGAGCGCGCAAGGCCCAATAAGTTATGCGTACCCAGCGATCCTACTTTTAAAGTTTGAATCGGTATTTTTAAATAATCAATCGGGCTTGCCGGCGAGGCAAAGTGAAGTATATAATGCAGGTGGCCCGGAACATACACGAATTTGGAAACATCATGGTTATAAAACTCAAAATTCTCCAGTTTAAACAAACGTTCTATATTTCGCAAATCGCCGGTTATCAGGTTATCCATGCCAATAACATGGTAGCCTTCGTTAATAAACCTGTCGCACAAATGCGAGCCTAAAAAGCCGGCCGCGCCGGTTATTAATATCCTTTTGCGGGCTTTCATTAGTTTACCAGTTTCCTTCCAATACTGTTATAGTAATAACCTTTATCTATCATTCTGTCCAGGTCATACAGGTTACGCCCGTCAAATACCACTTTGTTTTTTAAAGCACCCTCCATCTGGTCAAAATCAGGCGTCCTGAATACCGGCCATTCGGTAACAATCAACAGGGCGTCAGCATCCATCAATGCTTCATACTGGTCGGCAGCATAGTTAATCTTATCGCCAATTAATTTTTTTACATTATCCATCGCTTCAGGGTCAAACGCTGTGATTGTTGCGCCCGCGTTTAACAAGTCTTCTATTATGTATAAAGCAGGCGCTTCGCGGATATCATCAGTTTCCGGCTTAAATGCAAGGCCCCACATAGCAAATTTTTTGCCCTGTATATTACCTTTAAAATACATTTTTACCTTTTCAACTATTACCCTTTTTTGTATTTCGTTAACTTCCATTACCGAATTCAATATTTTAAAATCATATTTATAATCCTCAGCTGATTTTGCCAGCGCCTGTACATCTTTTGGGAAACAACTGCCGCCATACCCGATCCCCGAAAATAAAAACCGTTTCCCGATACGGTTATCGGCACCTATGCCACGCCTTACCATATCCACATCGGCGCCAACTAATTCGCAAAGGTTAGCTATCTCGTTCATAAACGATATCTTGGTGGCCAGGAACGAATTGGCTGCGTATTTTGTTAATTCAGAGGAGCGTTCGT
This sequence comes from Mucilaginibacter sp., assembly GCA_036509935.1. GTDB lineage: Bacteria > Bacteroidota > Bacteroidia > Sphingobacteriales > Sphingobacteriaceae > Mucilaginibacter. The sequence continues at coordinate 291 of DATCES010000304.1, read as the reverse complement.
CCATAAAAATAACCGGGTTCCCCTGGCGTACATAAGGCGAATACAATTCAGCCAGCAACTTCCGGGCACGGTCATCCATGGTACCTACTACCACACGGTCGGGTTTCATAAAGTCCTCAACGGCTACGCCCTCCCTTAAAAATTCGGGGTTTGAGACCACTGCAAATTCCACGGCCGTATTAGCTTGCATTACAGCCGTTACTTTATCCGCCGTGCCAACCGGAACTGTTGATTTGGTGACAATTACCTTGTATTCTGTAAGCAACCCGGCAATATCTTTTGCGGCGCCCA
>DATCES010000303.1:0-3994 GCA_036509935.1 Mucilaginibacter sp. | reverse complement strand
AATCTTGCGGGATCTTTGCAAATAAAAACCGGCCTCAAAACACAGTCTGACGATCCGCCTGGCGCCTGCTCGGTTGAAGAACCGTCAAAGCTCCAATTCGGGCAATCTTCTAATTTACCGCTGAAATCTGATTCAATTTTTGTTTTGCTGCGCAGGCTTTGTGTGGGTTTGTAACCATCAAGCCAAATGTACTCGAGTTTAGTTGCCATTTTTTTATGATTATTGGTTCAAATTGTGTTTTTTATATCGTAATATACAATTATTGAGGCAAATTTAATTTTTTTTTATAAATTTCATCATAATTTGTTAAATTTTTTATAACTATTTTCAAAAACGCCTGTTTACTGTAACAAACTGAATAAAAAGCAATCGACAGGTATTTACATTGTAACTAATGCTTAAAAAAGCTATCAAAAAAGGCAAAAAGACCCATTGCTCAATTAATAACGGTCCTTAAAAAGTAAAAATGAGGCTATCTACTTGAAGCTACTCCCCAAAAACAACTGTTTCTGATATTTTTTAATGAAGCGCTGTCAACTTTCGAATCAGGGCTATATTGATTTTGAGCATTGCGGATATAAAATTGAGCGTTTTCATTATCGTAAAGGTAAGTAATTAGTTTTTTTGGGAGGCCTCCGCCTTTTAAAGTAATATCAATAGCCATACCATTAACTATTTTACTGTCATTGCCGATGGCTACCGGTTTTGTTGAGGTGATCCAGTTAACATCGTAAATTATATCATGAGGAGGAATAGCGGAGGTTAATTTTTTATAATTATGTGTTTTCTGAATAATTGAAAGCAGGCATTTGACGCATGGTTCCGAAACCGTGGCATTGCCGTAATTTTTTTCAGGATTGTTGATCACACTGTCTTTCTTTCGGTTAACTACCACAATAGTCTTCGCAATGTCGTTGGAAACAGCCTTTGGTTTCGAGTTATTACATGCGGCTAAACACGCTATTGAAATGAAAATGAATGAAAAGAATTTTATGGTATTCATGAGGTTTTGTAATTATATAATTTATTATACAGCGTTTTAGCAAATTTGTTTGTGATTTAATTTTTACTGGGAAAAAAAATAAAAACCGCTATCTTCGGCCTGTTTAATTTCCCATTACAAATCAAAGTATAAAATGAAGATAACTGTTGTTGGCGCCGGGGCTGTTGGCGCCACCTGCGCGGATAATATCGCCAGGAAAGAATTGGCCGAAGAATTAATTTTGTTAGACATCAGGGAAGGTTTTGCCGAAGGTAAAGCCATTGATATGATGCAAACATCCGCCCTTTTAGGGTTCGATACCAAAATCAAGGGGGTTACAAACGATTACGCGGCCACTGCGGGTTCGGAAGTTGTGGTTGTTACCTCGGGCCTGCCGCGTAAACCGGGCATGACGCGCGAAGAACTTATAGGCACCAACGCAGGCATTGTAAAAAGTGTTACCGAAAACATTGTTAAATATTCGCCAAACACCATTATCATCGTTGTCTCCAACCCGATGGATACCATGAATTACCTGACGTTTAAAACATCTGGTTTACCAAAAAATCGTATAATAGGCATGGGCGGCGCGTTGGATTCGGCAAGGTTTAAATATTATTTGAGCCAGGAACTGGGCTGCTCCCCTGCCGACCTTAACGCAGTAGTTATCGGCGGTCACGGTGATACTACTATGATCCCGTTAATACACCACGCTACCTGGAACAGTATCCCGGTAACCCAGTTATTAAGCAAGGAGCAGCAGGATAAAGTGGTTGCAGCAACTATGGTTGGCGGCGCTACTTTAACAAAATTGATCGGCACCTCGGCATGGTACGCACCCGGCGCGGGTACAGCCTTTATGGTTGAAGCCATAGTACGCGATCAGAAAAAACTGATCTCCTGCGGTGTTGCCCTGGATGGCGAATACGGACAAAAAGATATTTCGCTGGTAGTTCCGGTTATCCTGGGCAAAAATGGCTTCGAAAAAATTGTTGAGTTTAAACTGAACGATGAACAGCAGGCCAATTTCAGTAAAAGCGCTGATGCAGTAAGGAATATGAACCAGGTATTGGTTGATACCAACGTGATTTAAGAAATTCCTTGAGAATAATTAAAAAAGGGCTTTTATCGTTTGGTAAAAGCCCTTTTTCAATGGCTTTTTTAGTTACCCAACGTGAAACTTATTGGGACACTATATGCAACGCGTATTAGTCTACCGCCTTGCATACCCGGCTTCCATGGCGGGGATAACTTCATAACCCTCACCCCTTCTTCATCACAACCACCGCCAATACCCCTTGCAACCCTCACATCACTTAAAGTCCCATCTCTCTCAACAACAAAACTAATAATTACGCGGCCTTGTATGCCATTTTCACGTGCAGAAAAAGGATAACGAATGTTATGTGCAAGGAACATACCAAATGCATTTAGGCCTCCCGGGAATTCAGGTACCTGAACAACCGGATCAACCGGCGTAAAAATCTGTGGATCTAAAATTTCCTTTCCTGCCTTATCAAAAGTTTTTGAAGATACCTTTTTACCATTCTTATATTGGTTAACTAAATCAACAGTATCGTTAATCTTGCCGCGCCACGTCCCTTCTTCATGCCCGTTTTCTATCTGTCCTTCTTCTTCAATCTTTTCAAAGCTGCTATCAAACTTAATCCATTTTCCATTTCCACCTTCAGCTAATACATTACCCGTTGAGTCCTTACAGTCTTTTAATAACAATTCTGTTTCTTCAGTAACAGTTTTAACATAACTTTTTTTATTATAAAACTTACCATTCGGATAATATTCTATTTCATCACCAACCTGCTCTCCATTTTCATAGTTACTTACCGTCATCCTATGCCCGTTTGGGAAAAAGCCAACAAATAAGCCTTGCAATTTCATGTAAAAATCATTGGTCCTGGAGCCTGTTATAAACCTGCGCTTTCCATTTTTATAAAATTCTTCTACAATAAATAACTTCTTGTTAACATTTGTGTCCGGCGGTAATATCGCCAGGAAAAAATCAGCGCTATCCTTTGTTGAAACAACCTTACCGAAGGTATTTAAATAATACATCAAAGTATCGCTTTTTTGGGCAAATGCAGCATTAAATACAAACGAACATAAAATAAAAAAGAACAGGTATTTTTTCATCGCTGTAAATAGCTGAATGGGTAAAACATTCCGGCTCAAGACTTTCAACTCCGTACTTTAAAACTTATCTAAACGTATCGTTCGTCAACCCGCTGTTAACCGCCGTACTTTTAACTTTAAATTCTATCGGCTGGCCAACAACAACAGTTTTTTCAGAAAATGGTATTATTATTCCGGTTTGTATAGCACGGTAATCGCCCCATTCCATAAGTGCGCTGCCCGGTACGTCAGTAAATTGTTTAATTTTTAAACCTGTTTTCTGGTCGTAAAAATATTTCACTTTCGTACCATCAGGCGATGTTACTGTAACCAGGTAAGCCAACTGATTATTAACCACCTGCAATGTTGGCGCCATTTGCATGGTGTACCCGGTTTTGTTAAAATCCAATTCGGGGAAAAGCTTGTACCTTGCTTTTACAGAACCCCTAACATCCGCGGCAAGCGGTACAGGCTTGTTCATCTGCTTTACATTTAAGCTGTCGCCATTAATTATAATATGGGCAACATTCAAATTCTGATAAGACGGCACCGACACATCCTGATAAAACATACCAGGGGTTTTGTATTTGTTTACCCTTACAACTGTTAAACCCTGCACTGTGCCTTCGGCGGTAACTGTCAAATCCTTCACATCTTCTAATTTGCTTTCCCCGCCAATAGCATCAATATAGTTTTTTATCACAGATGCAGCTGTAACATCAGGCGCCACGGTTACACCGCTAAATGAATTATTTTCGGGATTAATATCCGGTAAAACATGGTCCGGGTCGATGATCGCGTAGGAGATTTTTGATGTGGATTTATAAGAAAATGTCCAGGTACCGCCGCGCTCCCATATTTCGGCTGGTAAATTAACCCTGC
>DATCES010000302.1:0-2733 GCA_036509935.1 Mucilaginibacter sp. | reverse complement strand
AAAACAAATTTACTGTAAAGGCACAAGTACGCCTGGCTTTTAACATGCCTTGCGTACCCGTGCCAAACCAGGAAAGTTTTAATTATTTGAGCATTATGGTGCCGTTACTACTAATTCTTTTAATGATCAGGTAAACTATGGCAAGTGAAATAACAATATGGTAATACCCAAATTGAGCGGGGACGCCTGCCTTCAAACAAAAAATGTATACAGTGGCCGCAACATTAATTATAAGTAACGCAATACTAATTTTTGCAACAATTTTAACAGCGGCTAAATTATCCGGCCCGAATGTGATTTTAATTGGAAGGGTCAGTACAAACTGAACAAGAAATATAGAAATCACCATTATGTGTATTGGCGCCTGGTCGGTATTGTAGGACAGGCTTTCACCAATTATTGGAAGAAAACTGAAGTAGCAAATTCCGGAGAGAAAAAGTTTCCTATCCATTTTTACTGCTCCATAAATTGTTAACAGCGTTAGGGCCGCACCCACGATTGTAAAAATCAGGTTGATTGTTGAGTTCATAATAATTTAATTTAAGGGTTTGATAATTAGTTAAATAAAAGTAAAAAATGAAATCCATTAAAACTAATATTTGCAATAAAAATCTCAGGCTAAATGGTTGGTTTCCAGCCTTCGGCTAAAAGTTGCGCATCAGCATGGTCAAAAAAAAGGCCGAAAGTCACTGGATACCCTTTTTCCAGGCCTGTGCTGCACACCCACGCCTGTTTTTTAACCAGCAGGGGTTCACAAGTTCCACGAAGAAAGGCGATAATTTATTTTATAAATTAATGATTTGATTTATAACCTTTTTCACTCTTTGATCCACATTTTCAACAATGCGTTGTCAAAAACACCAGCCAATTTAAAACCCGGCGGAACCTCATCATCCCGGCTATGATACGTAACCAGGCGGCATCCGGCAGCCTTTTCATTAAGCGTTGAATACAGATATTGCGTATAATAGATATAAAGGCTTTCCGATAATTCTATACTATCATCAATTTTGTTCGCCTGATCAACATTCTCATAAAAAGCATTATAAAAATAAAAATGATCAAACCGATTAAAATTGACCTCGGTGATGTTGGCGTATATAAAATTTACATTGGGCAATTTCGCGCGCCCTTTTGCTTCTTCAGCCAGGTAAATCAGTTCGTGTCTTTGTTCCACTCCGTAGAAAAAAGTTTCGGGAAAATGGTAGCCTGCGGCAAGGCAAAATTTACCAATACCGCTGCCTATGTCCAATACCCTGGCGCCCGGCTCCGCCAAAAATCCGGCTGCTTTGCGGGCAATTGCCAAAGGTGTCCAATGATTGGAGAGCAATTGAAAATATTCAGGGTACATCCTGTCGAATGTTGAATCATTGCTAAATAAGGGTGCATCAAAGTGACCCGTTTTTAGTTTAATGATTGGGCCATCGCAGTGATCACCGAAGCCGGACGGGAAATGGGAAAATGGGTAACCTTTCATCACCCTCAAATTTAGTTGCAGTATTAAAGTGTTTTACCAACAGAAATCAACTTAGAAGCTGATATTTATCAGTTTTTTAAATTTCGTACCTTTGTTTATGAGTTTATCCGGAATCTTTCCAATCCATCGATGGAATTTTACCACGCAATCCATTCTTGATGTCCTTTCTGAACAAGACTATTCAGATTTAGTTGCCAATCAAAGTGACTTCAAATATTTTAAAGGCGACATTATTTTCAGGGAGGGCTCTGTCCCTGCCGGTATTTTTTTAATAAGGAGCGGCAAAGTAAAAAAATACAAGGTTGATCGTCTGGCCAAGGAGCACATTATTTATGTGGCCAACCACGCGGAACTGATCGGTTATCATGCGGTTTTATCAGGGGAACGGTATCCTGATTCAGCTGCTGCAATAGAAGACTGCCTGATCAGTTTCATACCAAAAGAAGATTTTATAACTGTTTTATATCGCTCACCCGTTTTTACCCAGCGATTACTTAAGGCTTTAAGCCATGAATTTACTGTACTGACCAACAGTATTTCAGTTATTGCCCAACGTTCGGCGCCCGAGCGGCTCGCCATTGCCCTGATCGTACTCCGCGAAAAATATAAGGATGAAGGATCGGACGAAAAGGATGCTGTTTTAAATATCTCCAGGATGGATCTGGCAAATATGGTTGGAATTGCGCAGGAAAACGTGATCCGCCTGATAAAGGAATTCAAAGAAGAAGGCATTGTGGACACTGACGGGAGGAAAATATGGATAAAAGATATTAAGCGCCTGATAAAAAAATCAAATTACAGGTAAGGGGCACCCGCCCGGCAAAGCGCCTTTCGCTTAACAGAAAATAACTTTGATCGTTCACGCTCATTAAGAAGGCCCGGATCAGCAGACCCGAGCTTTCCTGTGGAGCCGGAGGGATTTGTATTATCCTTATACCTGGCTGATATTCAATATTTTATGATGGGTTAGTTTCTTACTCACCGAAACACTCACCACTTTTAAGTACAGATTAATTGCAAATCTTATTATATAAAGATAAGAAATATCGAATTACATTACAATATTAATAAGGCCTTTCTGTAAAAACATTTATGGCTAACCAATCCGCAAGCAATAACCGTAAATCCCATTTTTACCGATTAATTAAAAATACAACACAACTGACCGTTTGGATAGACTCTACTTTGTACCAGCAGTAGGCTGTTTTTTTTTGTGGTGTTTTATGAAAAGTTTTGGCAATTAGCATATTATAAAA
>DATCES010000301.1:0-5729 GCA_036509935.1 Mucilaginibacter sp. | reverse complement strand
TTTCAAGGTGCGGTATATTCACAACGGTGGCGCCGCCGTATATTTTTTTAAGGTCTTTAATTTCTATCATCTTATTTATTTCTGAAACCTTCGGCTATTTTGTATCTTTTTTTATAAAAATCAGCTTCGAGTTGTTTTATCCAAAAGCCACGTGTAAAAATAAATGCCAGGCCGGTTGCGGCCATTAATGCAAGGCCAATGTCGTTATGCCCCAGCAAAGCAAAGGGCCAGTAAACAATAAAGGGGGCAATAAGCAGCGGGAACGACAATAACAGTTGGGTTGCACCCACGCCTTCCCAGTTAAATGATGCCCCCCTGGACAAATCAATCCGTTTATAATTACGGTTGGCAAAAAACAGTACGATGGTTGTATTGATACCAATGTTCCATAAATACATTACAAAATGGACCATCAGTGTACGCCATCCAAAATAAACGTAAGGTGTTGTGAGCAGTAAAAAGCAGGTAGATACAAGGGTAAACAATAAATACTTTGCTTTCAAAAAATCAGTAAAGCTGCTTTTGCTTACCAAAAACCCATCAAATTGGGATGCCTGCCAGCTAAACATAAACTGCCCGTAATTGATAATAAATATCCCGGTCATAAACATCCCAATAAATACCTTTGCACCATCGCCGTTGCCCAATTTAGGGTTTGTATAAAAAATAAGCCCGTAAAACATAAAAAACAGGCCCATAATTAGCGATGACCGCGAACGCTTGTTACGTAATATCAGCTTTATCTCGTTACCCGCCAGGTCGCCAACGCTGCCAAAGCGGTTTAATAAAGGATATTCGGTACTGCTTTTGTATGATGATGCTTTGCGCGAACCAAGCTCTTCGAGGTACAGGTTTTGTTTTAGGTATAAAAAATTAAGGTAATACATCAGCGCCCCAAGCAAAACCGGCAGCATTGCAAATACCGGATGGCTTATTAAATGCCCGAAAAACAAAAAGGAAATTGTGCGGATTGAAAACAGGTGCCAGTAAAAATCGGATAAGCCAATTAATATGATTATACCGGCAGCTATCAAAAATATCCAGCCATTTAAGTTTGCTTTTCGTTTAATATAAAGGGCCAGGTAATTATTAAACATGGTTAAGCCGGCTATTGAAACTATAAAGGCCAGCGCGGTAAGGCCGCCGGAATCGGCAGCAATTATTTTTAAAACAAACGGCACAAAAAGGATAAAAGGCCATAAATTAAACACCGACAATAACGCTGTAAAGGCAAGGTACCTGACCAATGAATTGCGCTTAACCGGCAATTGCAAATAAGGCTGAACGCGCAGTGTAGGCAGTTCCTGCAACTGCAGCCGCATGAAAATATCGAAAAGAAAATACATTAAAAGTATTCCGCAAAAAGATACAAGCATATCTTCTTTGGGGAATATGCCTTTTAAAAGCTTATCAAGAAAGAAACCTAAAACGAGCACATTAATTAACAGGTATAAAATTAAAATGCCCATTACTATGCGTATAGCAATGCTTTTCCCCGTGTTTTTTGATCGCCAGAATGCTTTTAACTCGTGGTGAATAAAAGTAGATGTCATGAACAGGCTTTGGATGTTATGAAATTAATTATTCCGTAATAATAGATAAAAAAATCAGGTTGAAAGTTAATTCAGGCCAATTATTGAAAAAAATAAATTGATAAATTCCCCATTTAGGTCCGAATAGGACTCCTATGGAGGGGTTAGGGGGCCTGGCCTAATATTTATACCTGTCGCCCCAAAGTTTTTTTAATTTCTCATTAGTCTCCTGCTCACGGGCATTGTTGCCGGGCTTATACAATTTTGTACCTTTTATGGCATCGGGTAAAAAATCAAGGTCTGCGAAGTTGCCTTCGTAACTGTGGGCGTATTTATAGTCTTTGCCGTAGCCCAGGTTTTTCATCAGTTTGGTAGGCGCGTTGCGCAGGTGAAGTGGAACGGGCAGGTCGCCGGTTTGGCGTACCAGGTCCATAGCCGCGCCAATGGCTGTAGTTGCGGAGTTGCTTTTAGCCGATGTTGCCAGGTAAATTGCCGTTTGCGATAAAATAAGCTGCGATTCGGGCATACCGATAACATTAACCGCCTGAAAGCAGCTTTGCGCCAGTAAAAGGGCATTGGGGTTGGCGTTGCCAATATCTTCGGAAGCTAAGATGAGCATACGGCGGGCAATAAACAGGGGGTCCTCGCCTCCGGTTATCATCCGCGCCAGCCAGTAAACCGCACCGTTGGGGTCGCTGCCGCGCATGGATTTAATGAAGGCCGAAATAATATCATAATGCTGTTCGCCGGCCTTATCATAAAGCGCCATGTTTTGCTGCACATGCGCTAAAACAGCATCATTTGTAATGATGATCTTTTTACCGCCAATACCATTTACCAGCAGTTCGAAAATATTGAGCAGCTTACGGGCATCCCCGCCTGATAAACGCAGTAATGCCTCATTTTCCTTAATGGTTATATCTTTTGTTCGGATGACCGCATCATCCTGTTTGGCTTTGTCCAATAAACCCAACAGGTCATCCTCATCTAAAGGTTGCAGGATATAAACATGGCAGCGGGAAAGCAAAGCCGAAATAACTTCAAATGACGGGTTTTCGGTAGTTGCGCCAATAAGGGTTACTATGCCCCGCTCAACCGCGCCCAATAATGAATCCTGCTGTGATTTGGAGAATCGGTGAATTTCATCAATAAACAATATGGGCAATGTTTTGCCTTCGGCCTTTAGCAGCGATGCTTTTTCAATAACTTCGCGCACATCCTTCACCCCCGAATTGATGGCGCTCAATGAAAAGAATGGCCTGTTGAGCGTTTGCGAAATAATATAGGCAAGGGTTGTTTTACCCACGCCCGGCGGCCCCCAAAAGATCATGGATGGCAGCGAACCCGATTCAATGGCTTTGCGCAATACAGCGCCCTGCCCAACCAGGTGTTTTTGCCCCGCATAATCATCCAGGTTTTTGGGGCGCATGCGCTCGGCTAATGGCGGCAGGTTGTTCATTCAGTAAATTTCTGAAATTAAATGCTAAATCCCAATATTTTTAGCAGGGTATTTGTTGGAATAACAGACAGGTTTGCTGCTATGTTTTAGGGGAATGAGCGGTAAACATCTTTTCGGGGAAGAAATCGAGCTAAAATTAACACCTTATCATCGTTGAAATAAAAGCATAACCTGTAAGTATTTACTTTAATTCGATATGCATTTGAAAAGCCCTTCAGTTTTTTAACATGTAAAACTTCAGTTAACGATTTTGCAGATTTGATATTTTCAAGGGTATCTGCTAAACTCACCTGTATGTTCGGTGTGGTTTTTTTAACATCTCGTAAAAAAGAGGGATTGTACTTATAGTTCATGATAAATTACAAACAGTTATAAAATTCCAGCTCGCACTAATTATAATTTATCAGATACTTACTTCACTCAAAATTTATTATGCTGTTCCTTAACTGAAGATTTAAGCCAATTTTCAAATTCCCTGGCTTCATCGTCAGAAACGGGTAATTCATCCTTAACTTCTTCCATTGCTGCTAATAAATATGCATCCTCCTCATCTTCGGTAAGTTCAACTTCAACAACTTTGAATTGCAGGGTTTTGGCCATTTCAGTCAGCCATTTAAAATGCTCACTCTTTACATTATCAATAACCATTCTCATATTACAAATATAACAAACATATTTTATAATGTTATTTTTGACGGCAACCCAATTTTTAAATACAGTTTAAGTGACAAACCGCTTCACCCAATCCACCTACCATACCATTTGCGATGAATTGGCGGTAATTGATGCCGATCTTCAAAACGTCATCAATACCCATGGTTACCCGCCATTCTGGTCGCGGCCAAATACGTTTGAAACCCTGTTGCATATTATTTTGGAGCAGCAGGTTTCATTGGCTTCGGCATTATCGGCTTTAAACAAACTGAAAGAAAGGCTACAGGAAATAACCCCGGCACGGATACTGTTGCTTAACGATGCAGAAATGAAAGCCTGTTATTGCAGCAGGCAAAAAACAATGTATATCCGTTACCTGGCCGAAGCTTTATTAAGCGGGCAATTAAATTTAACTGAGTTGGAAGATATGCCTGATGATGTTATCCGTGCAAAATTAACAGCCCTTAAAGGCATAGGCCACTGGACGGCTGATGTTTACCTGATGTTTGTTTTACAGCACCCGGATGTATTCCCTGTCGGAGATTTGGCGGCGGTAAACGCTATAAAACGGGTGAAAAAGTTGCCCGCAACTGTTACAAAAGAAGAAATGCTAACTGTAGCGGCTAAGTGGCAGCCGTACCGCATTATTGCAACTATGCTGCTGTGGCATTTTTATTTATCATCACCCAGAAACGGGGGATTAATTGTTTAAAAAAATCAACTTTTACTTCGTCGTTTTTATTCAAAACGGCGCAAACAATTACCACTCCCCGCTTAAAGCGCTTTTCTCTGTAATTTTCTTCATTTTCGCATTTATAAGCTCCATAATGGCTATATTCACAAAGGTTTTACCGGGCATTTCAATGAGTTTCTTTTTAAACAGGGCATCCATATATAAATCGGCCTGGTCGATATTATCCATAGCAATAAAATGTCGGCACATAGTAGCATAATAGTCGGCGGCTTCATTTAGGTGAAATGTTTTTCTGTCCGAACATATATAGTTCAAATCGCCCTTGCCTTTAAATACGCCGGGCACTTCGCCGGCTTTTCCTGAATCAATGAGCAAATTCGCGTATCCAATCTTTGGCAATAAATAATCGGGGAACAGTTTGTACATTTCAGTTACCAATTTATTTTGTTCGTCATACTGTTCACTAAAATTATAACATGGTATCAGCAAATCATAAAATGCCGGTTTATCAGAGTGTTTTTTAATGGCCTTCCTGATACTTTTTATTGCAAACCCATAGTCTTCGCCTTCAATAACCATGTCCCTTAGCTGGTTATACTCTTCTTCCTGTTCAGTGCTATCGAATATTGTATATTCATTTTTTACCTTACCTTTCCTGATTATTTTATAACCGGTGCCAATTGAGGATTTTTCAATTATTTCTTTAGCTTCAGGCGTCCTGATTAACCCATCGTAAACTTTATTTACCTTCTTCAAAATCTTGGGGTACCGGGCATAAGATTCCTCCAGGTCTTCCATCAAATCATCGTAGTCAAACCCCTCATCGAAGCCAAATTCGTCATCGTCAAATTCATCGTCATCAAAAGGGTCCAATATTTCAAAATTACCCGGCCCGGCCGTGCGTTCGAGGGTAGCTGTGACGCTTTTTATTTTAGCGGCATCATCATTAGGGCCAGGTACAAAACAAGGCAGGCCGTCAAGGCCAAAATCCAATTCCATCAATTCTACCTGCTCATCATCCTCTTCCAGAATAAATTGAGAAACAGAAAATTCTTTATGCGGTTTAAATCCATAATCCCCGGCAAATTCAATTGCCCCATAAATAATATTATGTACCAGGGCATATTCGCATTTTACCGTACCTGAATTATTACGCTTCAGGTACCTGTAATCTTCTGGCGTAATATTGAATTGATAAAACGTATCCTTAACGCCCAGGCAGTACAGGTCAACTAAATACATGCCAACTGTAAAATTACCTGTTATATGTTGGCGGGCAATAAAAATATTACAAATACCCACGTTTTCCCACTCTTCAGTTACCAGGCATTCAACTATCGGCAGCACCCGCGCCTGGGTTTTAATATATTTTTCGGGACTTAACGGTGCG
>DATCES010000300.1:0-2975 GCA_036509935.1 Mucilaginibacter sp. | reverse complement strand
GACTCCTTATATACCGCGAAGGACTATAAAGCGTCTGCATTTACTTATTCCGAAACCCGAAAATAAATCATTCCTTTTTAAAATCATACGGGTTATACTCGACAAAATCAGCTACTTTAACCCTTACACCGGTTACCCTACCATTTTGAACCGTAAACGGGAAAACAGCTTTACCCAGCACCGGGTCGCTAAAAGTTACATAGAAGCGGTTGCCGCCAAGGGCCTGTAATTTTGCATACATGTGGGTATGGTGTTCAAAACGCATTTCAAGCGTGTTGTTTTCACCCGGTTCGCAAATCAGGCTGCCGTACAGGCCGTTAACATATTTGCCTGTATAGGCGGCTAATGGCAACGCCGCAGGGTGGTTTAACGCCACGGTATCGCGCAGGCGTTTATCAGCCACATCCCCGGTTGCTGCTTCGGCCTTAAAACCTGCCAGGTATTTATCACTATAATTGCGATAGGGCAATTTAAAATAGGCATCCATAATTTCAGCGGGCAGGGCATCAATAAATTCATTCTGGTCCGTGTTTGTCAGTACAATAATACCCAGGTGGTCCTGCGGAACCAGTGTAACAGATGCCAGGTATCCATTCACACCGCCATCATGCATCACAAGGTGGTGGCCTGCATAATCCTCTATACGCCAGCCCAGACCGTAAAACCCGTAATCACTTTCGCCGTTAAGGTGCTGCACGCTGCCAACAAAGTCCTGGGGTTCGCGCGTAGCTTTTATGGCTGCAAGGGAGATAATTTGCCTGGCTCCCACCCTACCATCGTTCAGCAAAGCAAGCACCCATTTGCTCATGTCATTTATCGAGGAACTAATGCTGCCTGCAGGCGCAAGCCCATCGATCTGGCAATATGGAATGGGTGATAAGAGTCCGTCAATAAATGTATGCGGCACCGTTCTGTTTAATGACTTAGGCATATCGGCGCTCAGCGCAACGGTATTGATCATCCCAAGCGGGGCAAAAATATTTTCCTTCACAAACACCTCCCAGGGTTTTCCGGTTACAACCGGTATTATCTGCCCGGCGGTCAAAAAAGCCGAATTGGTGTAGCCCCATTTAGTTCGAAAGGGGTAAGCCTCCTTCATTTGGCCCAGCTTTGCAATAACTTCATCCCGGGTGAGGTTGGTATTATAAAAGGTAAAATCGCCCTGGTAGGTCCTGAATCCCAGCCGGTGGCAAAGCAGGTCGCGGATAATGGCCATTTCGCCAGCGGGCTTGTCATCCAGCTTAAATTTGGGCAGGTATTTTGTCACCTTATCATCCAGCGAAAGCTTGTTTTGCGTTTCCAGCGTGGCAAGCGCGGTAGCGGTAAAAGCTTCGGTATTGCCGCCAATCATAAACAGGGTGTTTATATCGGCTTTGGCGGCCAGTCCCAGTTCTTTAATGCCATAAGCCTTCAATAAAATAATTTTATTGTCCTTAACAATACAAACGGCGGCGCCCGGTATGCGCCAGTTGGTCATCGCCCGGTTGATGTAATATTCAAGGCTGTCCCTTACAAACTTACTTCTGTCAATATGCTGGGACTGGCAAAATGCCGCACCGGCAAGGAGGATGAAAACCGGGAGAAGTATTTTTTTCATTACAGGGATTTTATATGATCAGGCACAAATTCCACGAATTTATACCCATTACACCAATCTTAATTGCAATTTATGTTTACAATTGTGTTGGACTATTCCGCGCTAAGCGGCATCAATTCGTGAAATTCGAATAAATTCGTGACAATTGGTAATTCTTTTAATTTTTTAAAGCGCTAATTTAACCCCAAATTTAAACGGGAAATATTTATTTATTCACATAAAGCGACAGGTTGATGGATTTTAAATTTTACCGCACAGGGCTAATGCCCCTGGCCTTTTTGCTGTTGATGTTTTGGCAGCAGGCAGCAAATGCCCAACGTGGAAAAACGCATTGGGCACCAAATGGGTTCCAGTATTACCATGCACAGGGTGGTGAAATTGCCGAACTGGATATCCGCGATTCCGCAAAGAAAATTGTTTTAATAAGCAAAGAAATGCTTACACCGCCGGGACTACAGCCGCTCGCAATAGCCAATTTTTCCTTTTCGGATGATGGGCAAAAGGCGCTGATATTTACCAACAGTAAAAGGGTATGGCGCTATAATACCCGCGGCGACTATTGGGTATATGACTTTACATCAAAAACTTTAAAACAATTAGGCAAGGACATGCCGGCATCGTCCCTGATGTTTGCAAAATTATCGCCTGATGGCACAAAAGCAGGGTATGTTAGCGGGCATAATATTTATGTGGAAGACCTGGCAACGGGCGCGGTAAAACAATTAACTTTTGACGGAACTATAAAACTCATCAACGGCACGTTCGACTGGGCTTATGAGGAAGAATTTGACGACCGCGACGGATTCCGGTGGTCGCCGGACAGTAAGGCTATTGCCTACTGGCAAATTGATGCGGGCCGGATTAAAAATTATTTTATGCTGAATACCACCGACTCTGTTTATCCTTTTGTAGTGCCGGTAGAGTACCCGGTTGCCGGCGAGGACCCCAGTTCGTGCAAAGTGGGTGTAGTTGATATCAGCAGCGCCAAAACCACATGGATGAACGTACCGGGCGATGCTGTACAGCATTATATCCCACGTATGGAATGGGCAGATAATTCGGGGCAACTTATTTTACAGCAATTGAACCGCGCGCAAAACGATAGTAAAATATTTGTTTGCAATGTATCAAATGGTACAGCTGCCCAGGTACACGAAGAGCAGGCAAAGGAATGGATAGATGTCGGCGATGGCCGCGACCCGATTGGCTGGAATTGGATTAATAACGGAAAGGGTTTTATATGGGTGAGTGAAAAAGACGGATGGCGGCATTTGTATAAAATTGACAGGGATGGCAAAGAAACGCTAATCACAAAAGGCGATTATGATGTGATAAGCCTCGGTGTTATTGATGAAACGGCGGGTTACATCTATTTTAC
>DATCES010000299.1:0-4612 GCA_036509935.1 Mucilaginibacter sp. | reverse complement strand
TTCCTTATCCGTCCGCCCGGCAGCAGTAAATTTATTTACTTTATCGCCGGCCCATCCACCGGGGAAATCTTCACGCACAAGGCCATCCGGTCTGGAGAAATTCTTCATCAAAATTTCATCGCCATAATACATTTGGGGTATCCTCCTTGTGGTTAAAAGCAAAGCCAGGCCTGCTTTGTATTTGTTAATATCCTCACCAACTACCGAGTAAAACCGGCTTTGGTCGTGGTTATCCAGGAACACTACATTTCTCGAAGCATCTTTGTACATAAAATCCTGGGCAAGCATATTGTATATGCTAAAAACGCCGCTATGATCGCCCAATTCATCATTTAGCCCGCTATAAATTGCCCCCTCAAGCTGCACATCGGTTACACCCGGCAAATGGGTGTCGAGCCCCCGGTTAATTGTATTGCCTTCAGCATAAAAAGCGTTGTTTATGTTTGATGCATTTGTTTCGCCAAATATTGAAAGTTTTGGAAATTCAGCCCTTATGTCTTTAGCCCATTGCGCCATATATCCAGGATCATTATATGGATAAGTATCCAGCCGCAGGCCATCAATACCTGCATATTCCACCCACCATATATGGTTTTGGGTTAAAAAGCGCTGCACATAAGGGTTATTCTCATTCAAGTCGGCCATACGATGGTCAAACCAGCCGTCAAGCATTAATTTGCGGTCTATCCGGGATGCATAAGGATCCATCAGCGTTTGATCCATATAAGTTGTTTTTGTAAATTTTGGCCATTGGTGTACCCAGCTTTTCATCGGCATATCCATAATAGTATAACCCTCGGTACCGGCATGGTTATGTACTATGTCCTTAATCACCTTTAAGCCCATACGGTGGCATTTCTCAACAAACTTTTTATATAATTCATTAGTGCCAAAGCGCGGGTCGATTTTATAATAGTCAGTAACTGCATAACCATGATAGGACTCACGCGGCTCATTATTTTCAATTTCCGGAGTAAGCCAAATGGCAGTTACGCCCAAATCTTCCAGGTAATCCAGGTGGTCCATCACCCCTTGTATGTCCCCGCCGTGGCGGCTGAACATTGAATCACGGTGTACCCCCTTTTCCCGCATATCAGCAAACGAATCATTAGTAGTATCACCGTTTGAAAAGCGGTCGGGCATGATGAGGTAGATCAAATCCTTATCGGTTACGCCCTGCGCCCGGCCAGTAGATTGGTCGCGTTTTTTAAGTTCATAACGATACGTTAATGCCTTTTCGCCGGCTTTAATAAATTTTATCGGGAACGTTCCCGGTTTTGTGCCCGGAATAATGCGTAAATCGAGGAATAAATAATTGGGGTTTTCAACTTTATGCACTGCAACCAGCTTTACGCCCGGGTAATTTAATTCCACTTTACGGGAGGAAATATCGTTGCCGTGAATGATCAATTGCAGGGCGGGGTTATGCATCCCAACCCACCAAAACATAGGTTCTACGCGTTCAAGTGCAGGAATTTGTGCCGATACGCTTATTGCCGATACAAGGCAGCAAGCTGTAAAAAGTAATAATTTTTTCATATCAGGTATTATCCGGAAAATAATCGGGCGGCATGATTTTCTTCCCATCAACAGCGTTTCAAATTTAAAATAAAAATGATACATGAGGGAAAAATGAAAAAGATAGTGAGGAAGAGGTTGGTCCAAAGGACTCCTTCGGAGAGATTAGCGATTAGCCTGATAAAACATAAGGTCCGAAAGTGGGGAAAGTCCGGAAGATAAAAACAGGTTTAAATTGTATCTTCAAGTTCCTGTAATTCCTTTTGCTTAACTAAGCCGCCAGGTATATCAGGATAAAATTTATCAAGAATATGTTTTATTACAGAAATGCTTTCAACTGTTTGATAGGGCGGCACAGCAAGGCCATCAATCCATTCAGAGACCTGTTTTGCTTTTATAGCCTCATATTGGCTTAGCATCAATGATGAAGTATTATTTGTTTGAAGTATTATTTGTTTTATGCCTTTTGTTTGGTTTTGTTTTATCAAAATGATTTATCCAATAAGAACAATCTGCCCGGTAGGCAAAATGTACAGACCTTGATGGGAATACTTTAACCTTTCGCCTGGTTTAAATGTTCATCCCGGTTCCAGACAATCTTCTTTCCAAACCCTTTCGTGCTGTCTGTCATTTTTATATGGTTGACCCGGATGGTCCATATATCTCCTGACAAAGCTAAAGCAATGGGATGTTTTTTATGGTAATGTGCCGAAGCATGATCCACCAGGGGATGATGTTCATTTAATACTTCGCCTTCAAACTGAATACCCTGTACCAATAAAGTTTTTAGTTTATCAGGTAAAATGGTTCCGGCGATGAGCGGATTTTTTTTCATCAACGCCGAGTGGTATGAATCTGCCGTTGATTTAAAATACAGCAATCCCAAATCGCTGCTAAAGGCAAAAAAACAGTTAAAACAATAGGGCTTGCCCTGTTCATCTACACAGCAAATAGTTGCGCAGGTTTGTTTTTGGATAAAAATGAAGATATGTTCGTTCATAATACTTTTATAATATTTACAGGGCAGGCCTTTGCTACTTCCCTGCTTTGCTGAAGCAGGTCACCGGCAATCGGGATAATGAAGGTATCTTTCTTCTCCGTTGATCGCAATAATGTAGCTTTACCATCTTTCATCGACATCCGCCAAAGGTCAGGCTGCAGCTCAAAACAAATACCGCAACCAATACATTTATTCCGGTAATGAATTATCTTAGCCATTTACCGTTTCTACTATTTTATATAATTTATCCTGGTTGGTTACCTTCGTCCCAAAGGGAAAAGTTATCTTATCGCCTTTAACCGCTTCTTCGCTTTCTATACCGTTTACAATTAATTTTGGCGCTTTTTCTTTTACCATCCCGCAATACTGCCCGGTAATCATTATCGTGTCGCCGGCCTTAATGTTTCCTGTTTCAATGATAAATTCGGCGACACTTATTTTAGGGTAATATTTACTCCCTTTGCCCACATATATTTTCTTTTCGGTAGCGGCAGAGCCCGGATGGCTTGTCCATTCACCCAGTTTGTGCCCTAAATAATAGCCTTCCCAAAACCCGCGGTTATAAACAGCTGACAACCGCCCCAACCAGCCTTCAATTTTCTCGTTGGTATAACCATTGTTTTCAATAGCCTGCAAAGCCTCCCTGTAACATTGCGTTGTGGCAAATACATAATCGGCGCCTTTGCTCCTGCCTTCTATTTTTAATACGTTTACACCACTGTTTATCACCTGGTCCAGAATGCCTATTGTGCACAAATCTTTGGGCGACATGATATACTCATTATCAATCAGCAGTTCTTCATTGGTTTCCGCATCCTTAACTATATATGGCCGGCGGCAGTTTTGGGTACATGCCCCCCTGTTTGCCGATGAATTTTGACTATGCAGGCTCAAATAACATTTGCCCGATACCGCCATGCATAACGCGCCATGAACGAACACTTCAACCTTCATCAAATCGCCGGATACCCCTGTGATCTTTCGCCGCCTGATTTCCTTTGTAATATCCCCCACCTGTTTCAGCGTAAGTTCCCTGGCCAAAACAATCACATCCGAAAACCTGGCAAAAAATTGTACAGCTTCAATATTGCTTACGTTGGCCTGTGTTGAAATGTGCAGCGGGATGCCCATCTGGTTGCACTGCTCAATTACTGCAAAATCGGAAGCGATGACCGCATTGATATTATGTTTTTTTACTTCATTTAAGATGCTGCGAAGTAGTTGAAGGTCGTGCCCATACATTATAGTATTCAGTGTAATGTATGCTTTAATCTTATTTTCGTGTCTTACAGTTGCAATTTGTTGTATATCACTAACAGAAAATGAGTTGGCAGATTTTGCCCGCATATTCAGTTGTTCCACACCAAAATAAACGGCACCAGCCCCGCCATTAATCGCTGCCTGTAAACAATCAAACGAGCCCGCGGGCGATAGCAATTCAATTTTCCCCACTTTCATCACAAAGGAACCCTACTAAATTATACCCTAATACAATTAAGGCGGTTAATCAAAAAACAAAAAACTAATAACCTGGTAATTAATTGAATACCAAATCCATTTTTTACCTGTTTTTATGCCCGAAATTATAGAATAATTAACCAAAAGGGCGGCTTTGGCAGGAAATACCTGTTAAATAGATTGAAACTAATTAAAGATTAAATGGGGTTAAATCATTCCGTCAGCCCGTCATTCGCAAATTGGTACATTACTATTTTGCCGCGTTCAACTCGTTTTTAATATCGCTCCAACTAACAAAAGTTGTTTCGCCGTTTTCGTAGCGGCTTAATCTTCGGTCAAGTTCCTGTTCATGGGTAACCGGTAATGAAATGTTGGTATGATCTATACTGTCCCAAATTTTTTCGATCATCAAAATGCGTTCAGCAACACTCAACGCTAATATTTCCTGAATTTTTACCATCCCGTTTAAACTAATTTAGCGCCATGCGTTTTAACCGTAACAAATTTACAAAAAATTAATGCAAACCCAAGTTAGCTGGGTGCAATTCAAATTGTCGCGCGTATAGTTTACTCACCCCGACTTCTCCGCCAGCTGGCGGATGGTCGACCCTCTCTACGACACGTCGTAAAGAGGGT
>DATCES010000298.1:0-2815 GCA_036509935.1 Mucilaginibacter sp. | reverse complement strand
ACTTATTATACCACACCTAATACTTTCGAAGAACGCAATAACGAATATATCCATACTGCGTTAACATACGCGGTACAGGCTATAAAAGATTGTGTTACGAAGGCAGGTATTAATAAAGAAGACATTACCGACATCATATTTGTTTCGACTACAGGCCTGGCCACACCAAGCCTTGACGCGCTGATTATTAATAAATTAAGGTTAAACCAGCATATTAACCGTTTACCTGTATTTGGTCTCGGCTGCGGTGGGGGGGTATCCGGAATGGCCAAAGCTAATACCATTGCTATTGCAAACCCTGATGCTGTTGTACTCTTGGTGGCTGTTGAGCTTTGCTCATTAACGCTTTTAAAAAGCGACTATAGCAAAAGTAATTTTATAGGTTCCAGTTTATTTTCTGATGGGATAGCTGCGGGTATTATCAAAGGCGATAACCACAACAAAGATAACAAGCCCACATACGTGGCATCATCCAGTAAACTTTATTACGATTCATTGGCGGTAATGGGTTGGGAGTTTCAGGACACAGGGTTTAAAGTATTGTTTTCGAAGGATATCCCGACCTTTATAAACGGACATATCAAGGAGGACATTGAACAGTTTTTATCAAAACACCAGTTGCACCTGCACGATATTAAAAATTTTATTTTTCATCCCGGCGGCAAAAAAGTATTGGATGCTTATGCTGACGCATTGTGTATTGAAGGTGATTTTATGAAAAAAACCCGCGAAGTGATGAATGACTACGGTAATATGTCGAGCGCGACAGTTTTGTATGTACTGGAAAAATTTATGCGCGAAGGTTTTGAGCCGGGTTACGGCTTAATGCTGGCCATGGGCCCCGGCTTTTCAAGCGAGATGGTTCTGTTGGAGGTGAAAGGCGAAAGGTAAAAGGCGAAAGGTATGTCTTCCTGTGAAACCCTTTACCTTTCGCCTTTTACCTTTCACCAAAAAAATAAACAAAAGGCACATGGCATTCCTCATCTTCATTTCCTTTTTTATCCTGCAAAGGGTGTCCGAACTTTATATTGCCCGCAGAAACGAAAAATGGTTACTGGCGCAGGGCGCTATTCAATATGGCCAAAGCCATTACCCGTTTATTATTGCCTTGCATACGTCATTTATCATATCAATAATTGCAGAATACTTTTTGAGGGGCAGGCCCCCCATAAGCTGGATATTCCTCACGGTATTTTTACTGGTTCTGTCATTCAAATTATGGGCCTTATCTTCCCTGGGCAAATACTGGAATACTAAAATATACCGTATCCCCGGAGTTTACCCGGTAAAAAAAGGCCCCTACAAGTATTTGAAACATCCTAATTATATGGAAGTTGTTTGCGAGATAGCTGTTATCCCGCTGGTTTTCCATTTGTACTGTACGGCGATTGTTTTTACTATTTTAAATGCGGCCATGCTCACCGTGCGGATCGGTGTGGAAAACAGGGTTTGGGCCGTGGGCGGCAGTGAGCGAAATTAGCCTGAATCCGTAAAAATCAGCGACTGGTAACTTGTTCAGTCATTTCGGTTTGCTCTACCGTATTCAAGTCCTTTATATATTGCACTTTAAGATGGTCGTAAAGGGAATGTTTGTCAATCAAAATCGAAACCAGGCTGGCTATCATACCTGCCAATATGAGGTGGAAGATCACATTATGCCGGTTGGTCATTTCCAAAACAAGTATTACTGAAGTAAAGGGTGAACGTGTTACACCGGTTAAAAACCCAACCATCCCTGATAAAATTAGCATATTGGTATCAATATCCGATACTTTAAACCAACTTGCGGCCAATGACCCCACACTGGCGCCGGCACCAAGCGCAGGCGCAAATATGCCCCCTGCCGCGCCGGTTGTAAATGATATCATTGTGCCGCCTATCCGTAATAAAGGCGTGTACCAATGAACATATTTATGAGCTGTAAATAAAGTTGTTTGCATAATCTCCTTGCCCGAGCCTAATACCTCTTTATTAACAAAAACTGCTAAAAAAACCATGGCGAAGGCGCATCCTGTTACATATAGTACATGCTGGTATTTGCATTGAAATTTAGCTTTCAATGCAAAAATGAATAATATCAATTTGGACATTCCGGCGCCCAGCAGCCCCGACATCAGGGCTACCAGCGCCACTCCAAAAAAAATAGATGCCGAAAGGCCATCCAATTTGGGGTAACCAAGATATAAATAAGGCCCCAATAAAGCTTCGGCAGATAAGCCTGCAATAATAACAGAGGAAAAAATTGCTGTTTTATAATAACTGAAATGTGTTTTTGTAAGCTCTTCAATAGCAAATACAATACCACCCAAAGGCGTATTAAAAGCAGCCGCCAAACCGGCGGCGGCCCCGGTTACTATCATGTTTCTTTTGGCTATTTTGGGCCACCACTTTGGCAGCAACTTGTACACTATTTTATAAATAGATGCCGAAATTTGAATTGTAGGCCCTTCCCTGCCAATAGCCCCGCCCCCGATAGCCATAACGAGGCTTGATAATACTTTAATAAATATGATTCGGAAACCCAATAGCTTATCAACCAAATGATTTGTTTTGGGAGAAGATACCTGGATAGCTGCCATTACCTGTGGTATGCCGCTCCCCCTTGCGTAAGGGGAAAAACGTTGTATCAGCCACCAGGCCAGCACAAAACAAACTGGTGATAAAATAAAAAGCAGCCACGCATGGTAGTTAAAAACCAAAGCGGTAATATCTTCAGCAATTATAAAAAGTTTCGTATATAATACGGCTAACAACCCCGCAATTACTGATGCTATCCAAAAAGGAATGGCTTGCAGAGCATTCTTTTTTAAATTTT
>DATCES010000297.1:0-2647 GCA_036509935.1 Mucilaginibacter sp. | reverse complement strand
AAAACGGGGTAACCTGCAAAGCCGCGTCATCCACCACCTTATAACCTAAACCCTCAATATCTTTTATAATACCGCCGATGTCGGTGTTATGCGGGTTTGAAAACTTAACTTCTTCCCCTGCAAAATCAACAAGGATGTTTTGCAGGCCCCTTTTCTCTAATAATTTATGAATAGACAAGGCGCAATTATTACAGTGCATCCCCGTTACGTTTAATTCAACCAATTGTGCTGCCATAATGCAAATTTAACTTTATATAAAAGATAGCAGGTAAGGTTATTGTAATTTTAAGTTGCAGGGTTGTAACTGTTGTAAAAGTTGTAATTGTTAAAGTAGTTGCAGCCACTACACCCAATACCATCCCTGCAACTCTTACAACTCATTACAACCTTTTTAACTTAACCCAAAAAAAGGCTTTGCAAATCGCCGCAAGATTCCTATTTTTGCAATCTCCAAAACGGTAGATGTAGCTCAGTTGGTTAGAGCATCGGTTTGTGGTACCGAGGGTCGTGGGTTCGAGCCCCATCATTTACCCAGCAACTAATCAGACTTACGAAGTTTTTAAAACTTCGTAAGTCTTTTCACTTTATTAAAGAAAGCAATGGCAAGTCTTATTATACAAAGCGAGAATTCGGATAATCTGGAATTAATTGCAAAGCTTGCACAGAAATTGGGTATCCATGTAAATAGTGTTACTGAAGAACAATCCGAAGATTTAGCTATGGGTGCCATTATGACCAATGCCAAAACCGGGAAATCTGTAAGTCGTGACTCGATTATGAAGAAGCTTCGTAAATAATGGATGTCATATTTGATAGGTCATTTAGCAAAAGTTTAAATAAGCTAAATGATAAGGAAATAAGAGGCAAAATTGAAGAGGTAATTATAGAGGTTGAATCAGCCGACTCTCTCATCCAGATAACCAACGTAAAAAAGATGCAGGGTTTTAAAACCTTCTATCGCATCAGGATTGGCGATTACCGCATTGGTATTGAATTAGAAAACCCAACAACTTTGCGCTTTATAATTGTTTTGCATCGCAAAGACATTTATAAGAAGTTTCCATAAAATGGAGATTGTACATTTGGGCCTCATTGATTACCCGGTTTTTTTTCGCCTCTCATAAAAATAGGAGTTTTTTTTTGTGTGATACGGTATAGCTGCGGTGATAATGCTGACCAAAGGCTAAATGGACAATTTTATTGGGGAGGGGATTGCTAATATATTCATTTAATCTATCCGGGTTACCTCCAAGCTATCCCAAGTTGGGATTTCAATAGGGTCAATTGTCTCGGTGTTTTTCAATATTGGCATCTTAGCATGTGGAGGCAAATCGCTCTGGATTTTCTTAATTAGATCAAAAGCAGAACTGATCTTTCCAAAAACTGAATCACTAAGCAATAATGAAATTATTCTTTCTTTTTCTTCCTGTTCTATCGGAAGCAGGTTTCTGAAGTGAATAATATCGTTTCTTAAATCTTTCAGTTTAGTGAATTTTGGCCAGAAATTATACGTCTTCGGGCTTGTAATCTTAAGTGCTTGGGGAATAACTAAAGCAAGTTTATCTGTTGTAGATATCCATCGTTCTATGTCTTTGCGATCATATTTTCTGTTTTCCTCGCCTTTGCGCTTTTCCTCATATACAAAGTCATCTGGTAACAGATCATTAGCTACGCATTCTACCGCAGTAAATGCCATTATTATTGCCGATTGTACATGTTCCAAATAGTCAAATAAAACTCTGGTATTTTCTTTAGACAGGACAAAACGTTCTCTGACAGTTAATTTGGGGTTTATAAGTGCTTTGTAAATCTCCTTGGCTTTTAATAATTCCTTTTCTGACTTTCCCAAAAAAATTGAAGTAAAATTCGGCTTATCGAATCTCAACTCGCATTTCCCTACTTTCATAGTTACGATTTCCTTCATTGTTATATCCTCGTTTAAATCAGCAACCCTATAAATTACAGGCTTTTTTAATCTTTTGTCATATAACTCGTGTGTCGTTCCACTCATAATCAGTTATTTAGAGTTTATTACTTACAAAGATAGCCAATATAAAACATGATTTTTAACAAGTAGTG
Source organism: Mucilaginibacter sp. (assembly GCA_036509935.1). Classification (GTDB taxonomy): domain Bacteria; phylum Bacteroidota; class Bacteroidia; order Sphingobacteriales; family Sphingobacteriaceae; genus Mucilaginibacter. The sequence goes on along the minus strand of DATCES010000297.1, from coordinate 568 downwards.
GCCCCTTAGCGGTCTACTCAACATCTATCACTATTTACCGATATTTTTAAACCCCGCCCCGGTGCTTTAAATATGCAGTCCGCTGAAGTTTTTCCTGACGATCGAATTGTCGTATCAGCAATACGACAATTGAGCTGGACACATTTTATTGCGCTCATTCCATTGCAGAACCCACTTCAAAGGGACTTTTACACAGAAATTTGCCGGATTGAAGGTTGGAGTGTAAAGACCTTACGCGAAAAAATCTATGGCATGCTATATGAGCGTACTGCCATTAGTAAAAAGCCGGGATTAAAGTATCTGAATATCTCACTGAATTGCCCAGCAAGAATTTATTGAAACAAAAACTGCATGATGCGCTTGCAATTTCAAAAAAAAGATTAGAAAATATATAATACGTAACGATACGTAAAATATCGTCCAGTTGGTTAGCGCATCGTTTTGTGTAAAATTGCACGTGGGTCGTATTTGGAATAACACGTAACTATATACCCGGCAACCAACAACAAATTTGGTTTAAACTCCATCAACTTAAGTTAACCCAATCAACTATTCACCCTTCCTCTGC
>DATCES010000296.1:0-2990 GCA_036509935.1 Mucilaginibacter sp. | reverse complement strand
CTTCCCGAAGACGGTACCTGCCCGGCTTAACCCGTTTTGTATAGTTCATGTTTTGGGCCGACCAATAAAACGTGGTGCTATCCTTTACGATCCCCTCTTTTTTAATTGTATCGAAAACATCATTAAACGTGGCGCCGGTATGTATATACAGGTATTCCTGCTGCCCGGTAACGTTTGGGCCGAAATATTTGAGATAATAATTAAGACCTGTAAACCCAAGCGCTATGATAAGTATAATCACGATGGCAATTATGAATTTTCTGAAAGTCCCGCCCTGTGCCGCTTTTTTTTTGGTCATTTTTGTGATATATTTTTATTGTTTTAATTTTTCGCGTTGCTTAAACGTGTAAACAATTCAATTCCGTCAATTAGGCACGTCTGATTTTTTGCCTTGCGCTACCCTAAGGTTTATGGGCGTACCATTGCCGGTTTTGGTTAACGAGTCGGTTTTCATGGGGGATTGCGCCACCACTATTACGCTTGTCGAATCAGTGATAGTTCCCTGGTAGGTGACAGTGCCTAACGTTAAACCGCCGTTTTTAATAACAAACTTTGCAGCGTCAAGGTCCTGGTTAATAAGGTCAGGAATATCCACCTCGCTGGCCCCTTCGCCATTCCCCAGCACAAGGTCAATTTTTGAGCCCATGGGTATCTTTGTGCCAGGTTTTATAGCTTGCCCCGCAAAACGAACTTCCAGAACACGGTCGCGGGCAATGTCGGGTTTATAAATCGTATCGCCCACTTTTAAGCCGTAATTTGTTATGGTTGCCACTGCTTCCCGGTAAGTATAGGGTTCCAGATCGGGTAATTCTACAGGAGGGGCCAGGCGGGTAACTACAGTTAAATAAATGGTCCTGTTTTCTTTAACACTGGTTCCCGGATCGGGATCCTGTTCAACCACCGCGCCGGGGGGCTGGTCCAGTACATAAACCGAATCAATTTTATAATCAAAGCCCTGGTCTTGCAATATACTCATTGCTTTTTCCACAGAAAGGCCCCTTAATTGAGGGACAGGGATACCTTCCCCATGCCTTGTATAATAGCCTAAACTATAAAAAATGAGCAGGACAAGCAGGAATACCGAGCATAAGGCCATCAGCAGGTTAATGCGGAACTGTTTTGTTTTTAAATAAGCCCAAAAGTTATTCATCTATGTTTTATAGTAAATTAAGATCAAACATAGGGATTTTTTATTTTGGATTCGGAAATCAAACTTATCTTTGAAAACTATGACAGCTAAAAACATTGCTCTGCTTGCCGGTGGTTTTTCCGGGGAATATGATGTATCCCTGAACAGCGCAAAAAACATCGCCGCTAATCTGAACGTTGATAACTATGTGGTTTACACCATTTTTATCAACCGCGACCGTTGGTTTTATCAATCGGATAATAACTGCATTGATATTGATAAAAACGATTTTAGCCTCACCCTTGCCGGCGAAAAAGTAAAATTTGATTTTGCTTTCATTACCATTCACGGCACACCGGGCGAAGACGGCAAGCTACAGGGCTATCTTGATATGCTGGGTATCCCTTACAATACCTGCGATGCCACAACATCCGCCATTACCATGAACAAGACTTTTACAAAGGGCCTTGTTGAGGGCATTCACGGGCTGCATACGGCGCGTTCCATTATAATATTTGAAAGGGATATGCATGATGTTGCCATCATAGCGGCCACCCTTAAATTCCCGCTTTTTATAAAACCTAACAACGGCGGCAGCAGCGTAGGGATGAGCAAGGTTTATAATGCAGCCGGTTTGCATGATGCATTAAAAAGGGCTTTCGACGAAGGTGACGAGGTTTTAGTGGAGGAATTTATTAAAGGCCGGGAGTTTAGCATTGGGGTGGCCAGGTTGCACGGCAACCTAAAAGTTTTGCCGGCGACAGAGATTATCAGTTCCAAAGATTTTTTTGATTATGAGGCCAAGTACGCCCCGGGCATATCCGAAGAAATAACCCCCGCTGATTTGCCCCAGGCAAAAAATGATGAAATAGCCGGAATTGTAACAGAAATTTACCTGCGGCTTAATTGTAAAGGAATGGTGAGGATAGATTTTATATTGCTTGAGGGCACTAATGATTTTTACTTTATCGAGGTTAATACAACACCCGGGCAATCAGCGGCCAGCCTGATCCCACAGCAGGTAAGGGCCGCCGGTTTAAATTTGATGGAATTTTATGGGGAACTGATTGAAGGGGCGATTGGTCATTAGTCATTGGTCATTGGTATTCAGTGGATTGGATTATGATAATTTGAAAATATGTAATGAATACGCGTTATTTGGTTCGGCGCACATTCTAAGCGCAAATGCTACTACATAGCGTATATTAACACAAAAACCCCGCTATACATATAGTATAACAGGGTTTTAATCAAATTGGTTGATTGCAGCTTCTTTCGGACTTCCAGACTTTGCCGACTTTCGGACTAATCAATTATTTCTGCTCTTCTTCTTCTTCGGGCTTTTTGCTTTCGCCTTTCCTGGCAACAATTTTTATTTCGCCGCTTTCTTTGTCAAAATCAATTTCCATGGTATCGCCTTCGCTCAGCTCGCCTTTTAATATTTCTTCGGCAATAGGGTCTTCCAGGTATTTCTGTATGGCACGTTTTAGCGGGCGCGCCCCAAACTGCGAATCGTAGCCCTTATCGGCAATAAACTCTTTGGCCGTTAGGGTAAGCTCAATTTTATAGCCTAATAAATGTACCCTGTTAAACAAATAAGCCAGTTCGATGTCAATGATCTTAAATATTTCTTCTTTGCCAAGCGAGTTAAACACAATCACATCATCAATACGGTTCAAAAACTCGGGCGCGAAAGCACGTTTCAGCGCGTTTTCAATTACTCCTCTCGAATGTGTATCCGCCTGGGTGGTTTTAGCGCTGGTAGTAAACCCAACACCCTGCCCAAAGTCCTTCAATTGGCGTGCGCCTATATTCGAGGTCATAATAATAATGGTATTCCTGAAATCAACCTTGCGGCCTA
>DATCES010000295.1:0-6338 GCA_036509935.1 Mucilaginibacter sp. | reverse complement strand
AAAAAAGCCACCGCCAATACCCCGGTAGAATACCTGCAGCGCGTAAAAATTGAAGCCGCCAAAAAGAGCCTTGAATCAAGCCGGGAAAATATCAACGAGGTAATGTATTCCGTTGGTTATTCTGACAGCAAAGCCTTCCGCACCATGTTCAAAAAAATCACGGGGCTGTCGCCGGTGGGCTACAGGAATAAATATAACAGGGAGATGGCGGTTTCGTGAAGTAGGAGGTCGGAAATCCGCAGCCCAATGAGGCGGTCTCAAAAGTATCATGAAGCCGTGCCATGCCATTCGGGAGATACCTCAACAGTATTAGTCATTCCAAAGTTCAGAAAAAGGAATTGATTTAATTTTACCCTCTTTTATCAATAACGCTTCATCCGTTGGAATTTTTACCCTGCAATTACCAATCCTTTTATAAATTGCAAACTTTTAATACCATACCATGCACAGGGGCGGTTTCTTCAAAATATTTCTAGTCATAGCAGCTATCAGTTTGCTGATGGACTGGTACGTTTTTAACGGTTTGAAAACCTTTACCGCCGACTGGCAATCAGGGCGCACGCGCCAATTGGTTACCTGGGGTTACCTGGTTATTTCTGTTGGCGTAACCTTATTTTTCATCCTGGGCTTCGGCAGTTTCAGCACCGCAACGGGGATGATGCCGTTCCACGAGTGGGCGCTCAGTATCTTTCTTACCTTTTTCTTCACCAAAATATTTTTTGTGCTGGTTTTGTTTTTGGGCGATATAGCACGGTTTTTTTATGGGATAGTTAATAACATAGTAAAACCAACAGGGAAAACTATTGAACCGTTTTTCCCTGCAAGGCGCAAGTTTATCAGCGAGATTGCCATACTGGTTGCCGCTGTTCCGTTCACAGCCTTTTTTTATGCCATGCTTAAAGGCAAGTATGATTTCAAATTGCATAAACAAACCTTATATTTCAATGATCTGCCGGATGCTTTCGATGGTTTTACCATAACCCAAATATCCGACATCCATTCGGGCAGTTTTGATAATACCGAAGCCGTGGAGAGGGGTATTGAAATGGCCAAAGCCCAAAAAAGCGACCTGTTTGTTTTTACCGGCGACCTGGTAAACAATGCCGCCTGGGAAATTGAACCGTATATAGACCGTTTCAGCCAGCTTAAAGCACCTTATGGGCAATTTTCCATCCTGGGCAACCATGATTACGGCGATTATATACAATGGGGCAGCGAAGCTGAAAAAGCCGCCAACCTTGAAAAACTGAAACAACACCATAAAACCCTCGGTTACCGCCTGTTGCTTAACGAGAACGTGGTAATAGAGAAAGGCGGCCAAAAGATATCGCTCATTGGCGTACAAAACTGGGGCCGTGGGTTTATCCAATTAGGCGACCTTGATAAAGCGCTTAAAGGGGTTGACAAGGATGCCTTTAAAATATTATTATCCCACGACCCCACCCATTGGGAAGAAAAAGTAAGGTACAACGCCACAACCATTCATTTAACGCTGGCAGGACATACCCACGGCGCACAGTTCGGGGTTGAAACAGCTCATTTCAGGTGGAGCCCGGTACAATACCGCTACCTTGATTGGGCAGGTCTGGCAAACGAAAAGAACCGTTACCTGTATGTGAACCGTGGCTTCGGCTTTTTAGCATTTTCTGGCAGGTTGGGGATTTGGCCCGAGGTTACAGTGATCACGCTGAAGAAGACAGCTTGATTTCGGATTTCGTCCGCTGGTTAGCGGATCGATTTCGGACTTGTTTTTTACCTGGAATACCGAAACGAATAGAATAATTGTATTAAAACATTGTTCCATTTGATCCACTTGTTCCGCTGAACACAAACAAAAATTGCTCAACTTTGTATTATTTTTATAAACTTCACATCTTAAACTAAAAATTGTGTTCTGATATGGTAATTTTGTGGGAATGGGTCTGATAATGGGTTCATTTGGATGGTTATAATCTTTTGGATATCCGCAACGCCTTATAACATCCCCGGGCAGCGGAATAAGAAAGGTCCCCCTCCCGGCATTTTGCAGAAAAGGTTCGCCTCCGGGCAAATCACCAACGAAGGATACCAGGAGAACAAAAAAATTCTTGAAAAAATTATCCGGCGATTAGAGCCCGTAAGCATAAACCAACAAGGAGGTTCCCAATGAAAAATAAAAGTTTCTTTTCCACAGTGGTATTTTTTATAATTTTAGGTATCGGCTTGGCTGTTACATACTCCCTGCAAGGGGTTTCTACTCCCATCGGAAACACTATTATGGCTGCGATTACCTTAATAATTGCATCCCTTATTTCTGCAGCTATCAAAATTGCAAATCCATGGGACAAAGCTGTGGTGCTGCGGCTGGGTAAATTTCAATCGCTCAGGGGGCCGGGGCTTTTTTTTATTATCCCAATACTGGATACAATACCCTACTGGATTGATACACGTGTGATCTCTACATCTTTTAAGGCCGAAAAAACACTTACCAAAGACACAGTACCTGTTGATGTGGACGCGGTATTGTTTTGGAAAGTGTTTGATCCGCAGAAGGCCGCCCTTGAGGTTGCAGACTATATCACTGCTATCAGCTGGGCCTCCCAAACAGCTTTACGCGATGTGATTGGAAAGACAATGCTTTCGGAAATGCTTGAAGGACGGGACAAAATCAGCGGCGTTCTGCAAAAAATTATTGATGAACGCACCGAACCCTGGGGTATTAATGTCAATTCCGTAGAGGTTAAAGACGTTTTGATACCGGCTGCATTGGAAAGCGCCATGTCAATGCAGGCACAAGCTGAAAGGGAAAGGCAGGCCCGTGTGATCCTGGGCGATTCTGAACGGCAGGTAGCTGAAAAATTCGCAGAAGCAGCCTTAACTTATACAAACAACCCTGTGGCTTTACATTTAAGGGCAATGAATATGCTTTACGAAGGGTTAAAAGAAAACGCGACAATCGTAATTGTACCCAGTTCGGCAGTGGATACCATGCAGCTTGGCAGCATGGCCGGGTTAACGGCCCTAACTATGGGAATAGGACAGGAAAAAGCAAACCAGGATAATAAAAAGGCTAAAAATAACGATTAGTTAATTGTTGATTGAGTTGGATTTTTTCAGTCCGAAAGTCCGGAAAGTCCGAAAGATGCTTCGACATCCCGATTGCTATCGGGGCAAGTTACAACATTACGACAGTCTGAGCTCGAAAAATCCGAAAGAAAAAACAACCTTCCAACCTTTCAACATTACAACAACTCAATCAACCACTCACTCAATCAACCCATTCAACCACTCATAAATCCTTGGGCAACGCCCTTACCGGCGTTTCCCATTTGCCAAATTCAAAGTAACTGTCAATACTCACACTGATCTTGCTGCCTTTGGGATATTTGCCCTTGGCATAATTGGTAACCCTTAAAATGACCTTATCGCGTTCAATAATCAGTTCTTCAAAAAAGCCTTTAAATAAAACCTGCTTAATGGTCCATTTGCTGCCAAAGCCTTTGCCAATTTTAACATGTTCCGCATAAATGACAACTGTGCCCCTTTTGGTTTTAATGCCCACTTTTTTCGCTTCGTCAGATGTTAACTGGCTGCCGCTCGCCAAAATTTGCGCGGTGTATAGCAGCTGTGGCGAATTATAAAGTTCTTCGGGACTGCCGTTCTCAATTATTTCGCCCTCCTTTAGCACAATAAGCTCATCAGCCATGGAGAGTATTTCCGCCGGGTCATGCGATACCAGCACTACCGTTACCCCCCATTCCTTCACAATATACCTTATATCGTGCTGCAGGCCTTCGCGGTAAGTGGCGTCCACCTGGTTAAATGGCTCATCTAATAAAATCACTTCGGGTTTGCTTATCAGGGCTTTGGCAATTGTTACGCGTTGTTTTTCGCCGCCGCTTAATTTGCCGAAGGACTGGTCTTTAAGCGGCAAAATATCCAGCATGTTTAATGAATCGGTAATTTTTTTTGTTTCGGTATCAAGTCCCAGCTCCCCAATTCTCAAGCCCGAGCGTACGCTATCCCAAACGGTTGCCTCCAGGTCCATATCCAGGTTGTTTTGAGTTACCAGTCGCATGGCCTCGTGGGCGGGCTGTAGTTTTTCTTCGCGCTTTAATATCCGTTCCTCTTTAAAAAAAACCTCCCCCGAATCCGGCTGCAATAAACCATATAATAAATTCAGCAACGTAGTTTTCCCGCTGCCGCTTTCGCCAACTATCGCTGTTATTTTCCCTTTCGGGATAAATATGGTTACGTTATTAACCCCCGAAGACTTATCGCCAAAATAGTTTTTGGTTACCGATATGGTTTCCAGGATCATTTCATTATGCATACCGCGAGTAAAGAATCAGGATAACAAGAGCCAAGAATCAAGATAAAAAAAATACAGAATAAACTGTAGCTTCTTTCGGACTTTCGGACTTTACTGACTTTTGGACTAAACTATAAAAGATTATCATAAAAAAGAAATAAGTATTTGACTGCAATTATTTTATATTTATGCAGTAAAAAAAATACAAATATTATGGCAAACAATAAAACATGGCATGACATACACAAGGAATCATTAGGATTTGGCCAGCGCCTTGCTGATTCGGTAGCAACCGGAATGGGATCCTGGCGGTTCATTATTATACAAACGGTAATTGTAATAATATGGATGGCCGCCAACGTGGTGGGTTTTATATTTCATTGGGATGTTTACCCTTATATTTTGCTTAACCTTGTTTTTTCTACCCAGGCCGCTTATGCAGCGCCAATAATTATGATGGCCCAGAACCGCCAGAACGACCGCGACCGCGTACAGGCCAATGCTGACTTTAAAACAAATGTGGAAGCTAAAAAGGAAATTGAAGAACTGCTAAAGAAGCTAAACTCAATTGAAATAGACAAACTGGATAAAATACTTGATATATTGAAAAAAATGGATGCAAAGTGAGCGGCATCGCCGGAGCAAGGGCCAAGAGTCAAGAGTCAAGAATCAAGAGCCATCGTCAATACCACGTCTGGCTTTTTTATCTTGATTCCTGAATCTTGGTTCCTGGCCCTTTTCTATTACCTTTTTTGTAGCTTTGCGGCCAATGACAAAAATTGAAGCAGCAGCCGAAGATGCCGCCGAAGAAGCAGTTGAACATAAAACCTGGAAGGGAACACTCTGGGGCATCATTAAAATAATTTTAATAATTGCTGTTACAGGTGGTTTATTGTTTTATGTTTTTAGTAAAGTCCCCTGGATTCAAGTTAAATACCGATTCATACACGCTGACAGGTTTTGGGTTTGCGCGGCCGTCATATGCTACTTTATCTCGATGATCTTTTCATCATGGCGTTTGTTAAGCTTTTTTAAATCAATAGGGTTAAAATTAGATTATCGTTTTAATTTAAGATTATACTTTTTAGGCATGTGTTATAATGTATTGCTTCCCGGTGGGATCGGTGGGGATGGTTATAAGATTTACTTGTTGCATAAACGTTATAAATTGCCAACTAAAAAAGTTTTCTGGGCAATCTTTTTAGACAGGTTAAGCGGTTTTTGGGTGATCGGCCTTATTACAGTGGCCTTAATTATTTTGATTCCGAAAATAGACATACATTTTGGCATACCAACCGGTATATTCATATTTGGAACTATTATTTACTATTGGGTAACACATCGTTTTTTCAAGGATTACTCACATAATTTCGTTGCGGCTCATTTAAAAGCCATCGGGGTTCAGTCGATGCAGATATTGGCGATCGTTTGCCTGTTGATTGCACAAAGTGATTTCCATATTTTTGTAACTAAAACTTCTCCTTATTTGTTGTCGTTTCTCATCTCGTCGCTTGCGGCAATTATTCCTTTTGGCCTTGGGGGTGGCGGAGTGAGGGATACGATTTTTCTAACTGTTTCAACGCAGTTTAAGATTGCGAAAGATATGTCTGTTTATTTGACTGTCGGTTTTTTACTCATATCTATTGCAGTGGCATTATCAGGGGTTTATTACGTAATACGCCCAAAAAGGCTTGAAAAAGGTCTTCCACCAATCGAAGAGAATTAAACAAATAGCAATCTAATTCCCTTCTTTCACGTTCTTTTAATAAACACGTGAACGTAATGAGTGATTTTAATAACCCGCAGGCGGCGGCATTGCCCACGCATTTAAAACAATTTATTGTCGATCAGCATTATACGCCGATTGATTATGCGGTATGGCACTATGTAATGTGGCAAAATTACAGTTACCTTAAAGATGTTGCCTATTATCCTTACATCCCTGGTTTGGAAAAAGCAGGTTTAAACTACAAAAAAACCATTATGACGACTGGCTTTGCGCTTTAGAAATATTAGAGATACTGGACCACGAAGAAGCTGAACCCGA
>DATCES010000294.1:0-2773 GCA_036509935.1 Mucilaginibacter sp. | reverse complement strand
ACCTGCTCCATGCACCCGCAGGTACATGAGGACAAGCCGGGGAATTGCCCCATCTGCCACATGGTACTGATTAAAGTTGAATTAACCCCCGGGAATAGCGAGGATACAAAAAATAAGATTTCGCTTACCGCATCTGAAATTAAATTGGGGGGGATTGAAACCGATACCGTAGGTTTCCAGCCGGTTGGTTCCGGAAAAACCCTTACCGGGACGGTTGCCGCAGATCAAAGCCAGGCTGATGAGCTAAGCGCGCGCGTTGCCGGCAGGATACAGCGCTTATATATCCGCACACCGGGCGAAAGCATAACAGCCGGGCAACCTGTTTATGATGTTTACAGCGAGGACTTGTATGGCGCGGAAAAAGAGTATTTATTAGCCCTGCAGCAGCGGAAGGAACTAAACAACCCCGATGTTGATTACCATAAACTGATCAATGCCGCCGAAAATAAATTGCTGTTGTGGGGGCTTTCACCCGCGCAGCTAAACAGGCTCGCCGCATCGGGCAAGGTGCCTGCTTCCGTTACGGTACTAAGTAAAACAAGCGGTACAGTAACCGAAATCAATGTACACGAAGGGGATTACATTACCGAAGGGACGAACATCCTTAAAACGGATAACCTTAATTCATTATGGGTAGAAGCGCAGTTGTATGCAAATGAAACACCCCTATACCATCTGGGCGACCAGGTAATTGTTTCCTTCCCCGACCTGGGTGGGAAACAGATCAAAAGCAAGGTATCATTTATCAACCCGGACCTTTCGCCGGAATCTAAACTGGATTTGATCCGGGTAAGTATCCCGAACGACCAAGGGATGATAAGGCCGGGCATGCTTGCTTATATTTCGGTGGTATCGGGTCGGCAAAAAACCCTGGCCGTCCCGGTTTCAGCTTTAATTACCGGCGGGGGCGGCGTTACGGTTTGGGTTAAAAACACCGATGGCAGCTTTTCGCCCCGGATGGTAAGTTTAGGGGCCGGAAACCAGGCGTATGCCCCGGTATTAAGCGGTTTGTTAAAAGGAGACATAGTAGTAACCAACGGCGCCTATTTATTAAACAGCGAGTATATTTTTAAAAATGGGGACGACTCAAAGGGCATGGGGGGGATGAAAATGTGAGCATAGTTGAATTAGTATGCTACTGATAAATTCAGATGGCCGCCCAGCCCTTCGGTAACGATATTCCCGTTCCCGCACAGGCGCGGGATGCCATTTTGAATAATGAATATCAACGCATAATAGGCACTGATTTGCCCCCTGCTGCCGCCCCGATGTATCGGGATGGCCCGCATGGAAGGTAACCAGCGTTTATGTAAACGCTATTCATGGCAGGTTAACCAATGTCCTAAGTACCAAAATAATCTTTCTTGCTGCTATTAAATATTCATGATCGCTCCGGATACTCCGGATACTGTCCAGGCTACCCAGGCAGATGGGCTACTAAGCATACGGGCCACACGCGGGGACGTTCGCGGCAGCGTGGGGGGAAAATTAGTTCTTTGTTAAAAAATCTGCCATTGCTTCAGCCTGCTTTAGCACAGTTTCAATGGCTTTAGCCTGTTTATCTGGTGGATAACCCCATTTAGTTAACGTCCGCTTTACTATCACCATTAATTTAGCTCTTGCGCTTTCCCTTATGGTCCAGTCAATAGTTGCATTTGCGCGCACTTTGTCCGTAATCTCTCTCGCAATTTCTTTTAGCTGTTCATCGCCTAAAACTTGTACAGCGCTATCATTTATTTCTAAAGCGTTATAAAATGCCACTTCGTCTTTTGTTAAGCCCAATCGTTCACCTTCGGCATCAGCTTTCTTAATTTCTTTAGCAATATTTATTAGTTCCTGGATAATTTCGGCTGTTGACAATAAATTGTTTTGGTATCGTTTAATAGCATCTTCAAGCATTTCCAAAAGTTTTTTACTTTTTACCAAATTGGTTTTTGACCGTGTTTTTATTTCATCGTTCAATAACTTTTTTAATAACTCAAGCGCCAGGTTCTGGTGCTTCATTCCTTTAACTTCTAAAAGGAATTCATCCGACAATACTTCCAACCCTGTTATTTCGGGCCTGCCAATGCCCGCTGCCTCAAATATATCTACTACTGTATCAGAACTTATCGCCTGGTCAACTATTTGCTTAATAGTAGTTTCTATTTCGCTGTCTGATCTGCCCGAACCCGTTCCTTCAAATTTTATAAGCCTTGCCTTTACTGCCTGGAAAAAGGCAATATCATCCTTTATAAGCATTGCATGTTCATCCGGAATGGACAATGCAAAAGCCTGGCTTAATAAGGTGACTTCGCGGATAAACCTTTCTTTTCCATCCTGCAATCCCAAAATATGTTCTTCGGCCTGTAGGATAATTGATAGTTTTTCTTGCGCCGGTACATGAAAAAACCGCCGGTAATTAAATTTAAAACTATTTTTATAATATGCTTCGGGTTCTTCTGCTAAAAGGTCTCCATAGGTATTGGCTTTTTCATTAAAAAATTGTTGTACAACTTCAAATTTCTCCTCCATTAAATTAATGGCTTGCGTAATATCTAATGTAGGCTCACCCTTGCCGCCCGCGTCTGAATAAAAAGATAATGCCTTTTTCAAGTCGGTTGCTATTCCTAAATAATCGACTACCAAACCGCCCGGCTTGTCTTTAAAAACGCGGTTAACCCTCGCAATCGCCTGCATCAAGCCGTGGCCTTTCATTGGCTTATCAATATATAGGGTATTCAAACAGGGCGCATCAAATCCGGTTAACCACATGTCGCAAACAATAACCAAT
>DATCES010000293.1:0-2778 GCA_036509935.1 Mucilaginibacter sp. | reverse complement strand
TTGGAGAAATTGGACGAAGGGGCGGAGCTTAACTTTGCCGAAGACGAAGAATGGCAAAAAGCACAGGCAAGGGTATTCGCAATTTGCGAAAAGGCCCATTCAGCCGGTGTAACGGTAATGATTGATGCCGAACAAACCTGGATACAAAAGACCATTGACGCACTGGTTTTAGATATGATGCAGCGCTTTAACAGTAATAAGCCTATCGTTTACCATACCTACCAGCTATACCGGAGCGATAAACTTGCCTCGTTACAAAACGATCATGCACTTGCGGTTAAAGCGGGTTTTATTTTAGGCGCTAAACTTGTTAGGGGCGCTTATATGGAAACTGAACGCCTGCGTGCAGCAGAAAAAGGTTACCCATCTCCAATTCACCCCGACAAAAAGGAAACAGATATTGATTATGATGCTGCGATGAATTTTTGCACAGACCATATTGATACTATTGCCTTTGTGGCAGGTACGCACAATGAAGAAAGCTGCCGTTACCTCGCTGAATTGTTAGATAAAAAGGGGATAAGCCATAAAAATCCGCATGTGTATTTTTCGCAACTGTTGGGCATGAGCGATAATTTAAGCTTTAACCTGGCCAACGCGCAATACAATGTTGCTAAATATGTGCCTTACGGGCCTATTAAAGCAGTTTTGCCCTATCTGTTCAGAAGGGCGGAGGAAAATACCGCCATTGCCGGGCAAATGAGCCGGGAACTGAGTTTGATTGTGAAGGAAACAAAAAGAAGGTTAACGGTGAAAGGTGAAAGGTGAAAGGTCGTGTGTGTTAGCCCTTTGCCTTTCACCTTTAACCTTTCACCTTTCGCCTTTCAGTTTATTTCTAAAAAATGCCTGTATTGTATCTGGGGCTGTCATCAAATACGTTTGTACGCCTAATTTTTGCGCTGCCGCTATGTGTTGCGGGCTGTCGTCAATAAACAGGGTTTCAGTGGGGTCAAGTTTGTTTTCATTTAGTACCAGTTCAAAAATGGCGGTATCGGGTTTACGTTTCCCCACAAGATGCGAGTAATATGTTTTTTCGAACAAGTGGCTGTTGCCGTCAAAACCAAAATCAGTTTTAAGATAATCCATTATAAAATCATAATGAATGGGGTTTATGTTACTCAATAAAAAAGTACGGTATTTTGGTTTCAAACTGAGTAATAATGCATGGTTGCCTTCGGGCACACCCACCAGCAGGCTATTCCATGCAAAATCAATTTGCTTGTCAGTAAGATTGGGTTTGCCGCTTATTTGCCTTATCCGCCCCCTGAAACCCTCAGCGCTTATATCCCCGCTTTCAAAAGCAGTAAATACAGGATCCTGTACTTTATGACTGTAAAAATCATTGGCATTATCAATTCCCAACTCTTTCCATGCCTTTTGGCTCTTCAAAAAATCAAGGCTGAAGATCACATTGCCATAATCAAATATAATATTTTTGACGCCGTACATGTTATTTTTTGTTTTTCAAGGTGCAATAATAGTTTGTTTATTGAAATTTTAATCGCCTGAAAATATTCAGGGTTACAAAATGCCTGTATTGTTTTATAAAAATTTGTCTTATTATTGCTCCTTAATCTATCAATAAATTGCACGGGAAAGATACTAAGTCTTTTTCCGTGATAATCGTCAGGTATGAAGCATTTGAAACCTTTAGTATTTTTATTAATATTTACAATTTGTTCCCTGACGGTGAGACAGGCAACAGCGCAAAGCATCCCGCAAAACCTATCAAATGTAAATATAAACAACTATAGCGATGGACAGATCCGTCAGTTAATGCAGCAGGGTCAGGCGGCCGGGTTAAGTGACAGCGAGCTGTTGCAGCAGGCGCAGACCCGTGGCTTACCAGATGACCAGGTGCAGTTGCTGCAAAAGCGTATCGCGGATATCCGCAGTAAAGATGCCAGCAGCGGCAGCTTTAACACCGGCGCGGCCGACAGCAGCAACACACAGACCACTTCGCGGCGTTTAAATTACCAGCCGGATACAGCGTATAAGGCGGGGGGCCAGGCGCAAATACATTCAAGGATATTCGGGGCAGACCTTTTCAGGAACAAGAACATAAAATTTGAGCCGAACATAAAGATAGCCACGCCGGTAAATTATATAGTAGGGCCCGAGGACCAGCTGGTGATCAATGTATATGGCAAATCAGTAACCAACTGGAAGCTTAACGTATCGTCTGAAGGGAACATCAACCTGCCGGGGGCAGGGCTGTTAAACGTATCCGGGGAAACGATAGAACAGGCTACCCGTTCGATAAAAAGCAAACTGGCGGCTAATAATTACGCGGTAGGGCAGGGGACCACGGTACAGGTAAGTTTAGGGAATATCCGCAGCATCAAGGTGATCATGGTAGGGCAGGTAATGCGCCCGGGCACCTATACCTTGCCCTCGCTGGCAACAGTATTTAACGCCTTGTATGCCGCAGGCGGGCCAACGGATAACGGGAGCTTCCGCCGGATAGCGGTGATCCGGAATAACCGGGTGATCCGCCACCTTGACGTATATGATTTTTTAACAAAGGGTGACCAAAAGGATAACATAGGCCTGCAGGACCAGGATATTATACAGATACCTACCTACGGGACACGTGTGGAGCTGTCGGGGGAAGTAAAAATACCGGGGATATTTGAAGTGTTGCCCGGCGAGGGTTTACAGGATGTGCTGGGTTTTGCGGGCGGCTTTACCGACCAGGCCTATACGGCGCGGATCAAGGTAGTGCGGGTGAGCGACCAGCAAAAGCAGCTAAGCGATGTAACCGAAGACAACTACAAG
>DATCES010000292.1:0-2877 GCA_036509935.1 Mucilaginibacter sp. | reverse complement strand
GGGTCAACCGGGTACGGAAAAGGTTTTTATAGCGCAGGTTTTAAAGAAGTTGGCGGTAAAATACAACAGGATATAACCGATGGCGTAAACTGGCTTATTAAAAATAAATTAGCGGATCCTAAGAAAATAGCCATTTTTGGCGGTGGTTTTGGTGGTTTTTCCGCTTTATATGGCGTGTCGTTTCATCCTGATTTGTATAACTGCGCTATTGTGCAGCATTGCCTCATTAACTTTTTTACGTATATTAAAGACACGCCGCCGTTCCTTAAACCTAAAGTAAAAATGATGTACGAAATGGTGGGTGACCCCGAAAAGGACGCCAGCCTGCTAAGGGCCATATCCCCCGTATTTTATACAGATAAGATACATGTACCGCTGCTCATTTTCCAGGGGGCAAAGGATGACCGCGCCAATATCAGCGAGTTAAACCAGTTTGTACGTGAACTGCAGAAACAAAATGGGAATGAAATGGTTAAATATTTCCTGAAGCCTAATGAACGTGCTTTTTTTAGAAGTGAACGTAACCGGACGCAGATGTACGCTGAAATAGAGAAATTCCTGGATGATAATATGGGGATTAAACCATAAACCCCTTATGAAACCGACAAATCATATTTACCGGAAAAACGTTCCATTGATCATCGTTTTCATTGTCCTTATTTCCGTAACTTTTGTAATTGCCCTTTTTGTTTCCTATAGCCTTAATGCCAAATATGTTGAAAGCGAATTTGCTTCAAAAAAAATAGATGTGCTGGAACAAACCATTAAGCCCTATAACGATCTTTTTCAAAATAAAATTCCCGAAATAACATCGTACCAGGGCTTTCTTGATTCGGCATCTGCCGCTAAATATGCCGGCGCTGTTTTCCATGATTATCCATTTGTTAAGAGGGTGATTTTTTATGATGTGCGGATTGGGAATCAAAAAAACAGCACCATAACCAGGAACAATCTGGGAATATCAATCAAAGCAATGTACCAGTACCGTCCTAAAAATGGCGCCGTATCAGGGTTGCGGATATGGAATACCACAGGCGAAGGGGATTTTAAGCAAATGGCCATCAAATTAAGTGATTATATAGCTTTTTCAGATACCTCAAGGAGTTCGACCCAGGCCGAAATATATAAAACCTTTTACGATGTTAAGCCCGATCAGATCAGCTACTCCAATATCCTCCGGCGCGAAGACGTAAAAGAATCCCGTGAACTACAGAAGCAGGGTAACCCGTCATCCTATTATAAACAAAATATAATGACATTTTTTTTAGACCCTTATTTGCTGAAGGTTAAGAACCCGCACAAAGGATTGTACCAGGACATAAGCATAGAACCTGTTTTGTATGATGCATTTGATAACCAAAACGGAAACCTTATTACAGAAGTGCCGATGCCGGGGGCATTCTCTGATTATAAATTATTTTTCAGTTCGGACAGGGGGTACCTTACCGCCGAAATTAACCGCCGGTTTATGCCAATTGGCGCCCTGGTATTGTTGATGTATTGTTTTTTGGTGCTGATAGGCTGGCTCATTTATCGTAATTTAAACGTTAATATTAAATTATTCAAATTGCAGTACGATTTTATAAACAATTTTACGCATGAGTTTAAAACACCGGTCAGTGTGATAAAGATTGCTGGCTCGAACCTAAGCGGGGATGGCGGGCTTACCGAAAAACAACGAAAACAATATGGCCGCATTTTAAATGAAGAGGCTGATAAGCTTAACGACCTGATGAATAAACTTTTGTCATTTACACAACTTGAAAATAAATCAATTGATATAAAAAAAGAAGAAATTGATGTTGAGGGTTTTGTTAACAGGTATGTGGAGACCTTTAAGATGAAATATCCCGACTTTAAAATTAATTGCAGGGTACATGGCGTTAAATATTTTTATTCAGATCCTGTACTTTTGGGCAGTGTTTTTCAGAACCTGGTAGAAAATGCTTATAAATACTCGCACCCCAATAAAAAGGCGGTTTATATAAATGTTACGCACGAAAAACGGAATATTATATTTTCTTTTGCAGACGGGGGGATAGGGATACCAAAAAATGAACTGGATAACATTTTTGGAAAATTTTACAGGATAGAGAACCAATACAATCAAAATGGCAGCGTTGGTTTAGGTTTGGCATTTTGTAAAGAACTTGTTAATTTTATGGACGGGGAGATCACAGTTAACAGCAAGGTTAACGAAGGTTCGGAATTTGTAGTTACTTTACCTTATGAAAATTGAAGCATGAATAAAGAAATTAAGATAGCGTTGGTTGAAGATGATGAAAACCTGCGTTTCCTCGTAGCAGAACGCCTGCAATCAGAAGGGTACAAAGTTTTGGAAGCCAGCAACGGGGATGACGCCGAAACAATAATTTTGCGGGAACAACCCCAGATTGTTTTATTAGACTGGATGCTGCCCGGTAAACAAGGATCGGACGTTTGTGCCAATATAAGGAAAAAAGGGTTTGATAACCTGGTAATAATGATGACAGCCAAAGGACAGGACATCGACAAAATAAAGGCATATAATTTTGGCGTATCCGATTATATAATCAAACCTTTTAATATGGATGTTTTAGTGGCGATGATTGATAACAAAATCAAGTTTTCATTAAATTCTGAAAAGTCGGAATCGCATCGTTTTGCCAATATGGAACATTTGCCAAATACACATTTGTTAATAAGGGATGGCCGTAAAACTGAATTGACTATACTGGAAAACCGGATATTGCTTTATTTCTTAAAAAACAAGAACAAGGTGATTAACCGGGAAGAACTGATGATGGAAGTTTGGGGCTATAATGCCGATGTGAATACCCGCACACTTGATATGCATATTGTAAGGCTTCGTAAAAAGATTGAAACCAATGCTGATTC
>DATCES010000291.1:0-4554 GCA_036509935.1 Mucilaginibacter sp. | reverse complement strand
CTCTTGCCGTGGGTCAGGCAAAGCGGGTGAGGGAATGATCCCGGAATACCGGGATTCATGGATGAACCTGCTTTGCCTGAATGGGCGGCTTTTATCAATTAGACTGATTTTTTAATGCTTTCAAACTATCCGCTTCCCTTTCAAGTTGCTTAATACGCAATTCAGTTTCCTGTCCTTTTTGATATCTTTCTATGCTGTCTGTCCTGTAGCTGTTGATACTGGATACCTTAAAACTGTCCAAATCGTTAACCATATCCTGTCTGCCTTTTTTATCCAGTTTAATATAATTCCAATACCATGATTTACGGTAACGGGTGTTCTCGCTGTTCATATACCAATAGCGGAAACCAAACCAGCAAATAAAACCAACTGTTAAGGCCAGGGCTGTTAAAATCATAAGCCGTTTGCCCATAATCTTTAAAAAGCCTTTACCGCCGTCCTCCGGCAATACCAGTATGCGGTTTTTAGTGAAAAGGTCATTAAGTTGTCTTTGAATAGCATTTTTAGTGGTGGTAAAACCATCCGCTATAATTTTGTGTACGGGTAATAATTCCGGCGCGGGGGCTGTTACCTGTATGTTATCTATCTTGCTTTTAAAGCCTTCTACTTTTTTAGTGAGTTCATCAACCTTTACCGGTAATATTTTAACCACCTCTTTTACTTCCTGTAATTCTTTGGTGAAATCCTCCATCACCGAATTAAAATTTGTTTCGTTTATCATAATCTATATCCTCCCGATTGTTTAATTTGTTGTTCTTCTTCTTTTTGTTTTAATTGTTCTTGCTGCCTCTGTTGCTGAATCACCTCCTTTAGCTTTTGAGCCATGCTTGGTTGTTGTTTCCGCTCTTGCTGTTGTTGCCTGTTTTGTGCTAATTGCTTTTCAATTTTTAATAAAGGATAACCAACCTGGCTGCCTTTAAACCTGACCGCTTGTGCATCTGTAAAGGCGATACCCCTGCCCAATTCGATTTCATAGCCTTTTGCAGTAATCTTATTCTGAAATTCTTTCATGGTTGTGGATTGCTTTAAGAATTTAGCAATAGCCTCTTTTAATGCTTCTTTACGAATGTCCTGACGTGGCAACATCCTTTCTTCTTTAGACAGAAACTTACGTGGGCTAAGCACTTGTTCCAATTGGTGCTTCCTTTCCATGCTTCGGCAAAAGCCTGCTATCCGTTTATAATTGTTGCTATCGGAAACCGTTTTGGCATCATAACCAACCCTATTAGCCACAATATGCAAATGCTGGTGCTGCCGGTCGCAATGCTCTATAACCACGTATTGGTTATTTTCAAATCCAAAGTCTTTAGCCATCTGCTTACCAATGTCAATTTTATCCTGGTTACTTAACTGATCTGAATGGGCAAAGCTTAAAGAGGCATGCAATACCGGTTTTGATAGCTTCGGGTTTAAATGCCGCACTTCATTGAACTGCTGTATCAATTCCTTTTTATTACCGAAGCATTGATTATAACAAATAACCTGTGCCTGCTTTTTCTCCTCTTCTATGTCCTGCAAAGCCTTATTCTGCTGCAACCTACCTTCATGCAGGTAATTCAAACATCCCCGGAAACTTTTTCCTGTGCTTATCTTACCGATCATTGTAAATAGGCCTTAATATCCGTAACTACCTGCTGTAGGGTTGTGCTTTGCTGGTTGAGCCTTGCCCGTTCAAGTACGCTTAATTCATCAAAGCTATTTCGCTTTTTAGCGATCTGGTTAAGGTTCGCAGCTATGTGGTTCAGTGTTCCCGTTAACTGTAATACCTCTCGATGCAGGGTTTTAACCCTGAATTTTACCGCTCCTTTCAAGCCCATTTCGCGCAAGTATTCTGATACGCTTAAACCAACCTGTTTAGCCTTGTTCTCAATCTGCATCCCCTCAAAAAAGGAACACTTAACGGAAAGTGTTCGCAACCGCTTTACTTCTTTTGGCGGCCTGCCGCCTTTGTTATTTTTTGGCTTTTCAAACATCTTTAAATCCTTTTCTGTCTTAAAAATCTCCCCATGAATGCGATAGCATGAATGGGGCCAGCAAGTTTTGGTAACACCAAAACATAGCTGGCTCCCACATCGGGGCTAACGCCCCTCGTGTGTCCCGGATACTTCGTATCCGGGACCTGTACCTTGCCATCTTCCTGCTTTTCGCTTTATCCGGGCTTTAGCCCGGAGTTCTTTGCGGTACTACGTACCGCTGACTTTACAGCTATCTGTATAGACCTGTATCTTGCCCGGATGCCTTACGGCATCGGGCATTCCGGCCAGAACACCAGGCTTCCCCTTACGGGGTCGTAGGACGGCTGGTAACGGATGTATCCGTACTCGTCCAGTTCCCGGATACACTTATGGTAAGTGGCTATTGAAGCGATCCTGGAATTGCCCATCAGCGCTTTCCGGGTAACCGGAAACGGACTGATAAAATCGTTCCGTTGCCACTGTACAAACAAGGCGGTAAACAAGCTGATATGGGTAGCCAGCAGGCGTTTGTCTTTGCCCATTTTTCTGACCCACTTGCTGAACCCTGCGGTTTCATTTTGGATAATGGCTTTCATTATTGCTTGCCCCCTTCCAATAGCTTATGGATGTCTTCCAGTTTATAATACATCATCCCGCCGATCTTGCTAAAGCCTAGCGTACCATTGATGCGCAAGTTCTGCAAGGTGCCGGGTGATATGTTGAGCAATTTGCGCACTTCGTTGCTCTTGAGCCATTTCTTGCTTTCACCCGTACCGGGTTTGAGCAGTTGTTTGATCTCGGTTAATAGTTCGGCTTTGAATGTCTTTAAGTCTTCCTTCGTTATTAATTCAATTGCTGTCATCGGTATTTCTTTGTTAGTGATTAATGTTGCAAATAGTTAAATCCATTTCCCCCTTTATCTCTACTGTGTATAAATATTCTTCGGGATACCACCGTTTAAAGCTGGGTAACCCGCATTTATTTATAGGGTCTTATGGGATGATCTCTGATTTTTTTGCGTGCCCCGTGATTTTCAGGGTTCATTCATATTGCCTCCTTCCTGTTTTGGTTGAGGCAAATGTGAAAATAGAAAGGAATATTTTTTGACCATTCAGAACTGAATGGTCACTTTTGGGAGTAAATGAATTAGCCAATAACTGTCGCTAATTCATTAGTATTCAGAAAGATATTGTTTGGTAAAGATTGGCTATGACTGGCTTCGTTTTGCTGCCATCTTTATCTGAAATAGTTTGTGTTTGGGTTGTATAAGGGCATGTTTGACACCCGGCTCTTTTTTATCTGAAGGGAAATAACGGCGGGTGGTATCATGGTTGAGTTCCTTGTCGCCCTCACGAAAATATTTACAGAGCATTTTTGTCCAGGCGGCCTGAGTTTGGGACAAAACCAGTTCCTTACCATCGGGTAATTGGAGTTCCTGTATTTGAAGGATCAGGTCAAACAGGGTGTCGCGATAGCCATCTGCAATATTGATATAGTCCGGTGTTTCCAGTTTACGGGCTTCTTTGAGCTCTTTTTTTAAATTAGCCAGTTCGGCTTTTAGTTTAATTATTTCGGTGCCTTGATCTGCAATTACCTCATTCTTGGTTTTATCATGATTCCATTCATCTATGCTCTTCAGATACTTTTGAAAGGAACGCAAGGTCGTCTTCCTGTTCATATTGGCTTCATGCCGGGAATCGTTCTTGTCTTCTTTTACCAACTGCTCTAAACCGTCCTTAACAATATGGCTTACATGCTCGAACAAGTCAAACGGGGTCTTAGTTGGATTTTGTTCTAAGAAATAGTTTAGATGGCGGTTGTAAAATTCCGGGTATTCGCTTTCGTTGCGTTTATACAACACTTTTAAAAAGTGGTGGTCATAGTGTCCATACCAATTACCAAAAGGATTACCAATATCGAAGGGATGGGGGTTAAAATCGAAACGGCGGCTGGGCTTGAAGTAGGATATTCGCATAAGGTTTAAATTGATAAAAGCGTAAACCGTATTTTGATGGAGATTGTTTTTAAATTGTCTGTTCAAAGCAAAAAAGTGCGTTCCTTTACTGAAACGGGGCTTTAATATTTAAAATGCTCTACTAAGCTTTTACAGCTTCCTGTTTCAATCTGTTTAAGGAATACTCGTTATAGTTCCGCGTTTTTTCCTGCTTAGTACGCACCAATTCATTTTTATCCTCTAATCGCATCCACATTGATGCGCTAACAGGAAAGGTGGCTTCCAATATCATTGCTATGTCTGCATTGATCTTCCGTTCGCCATTTAAAAGCTTGGTCAAATTTCCAGTGTTCCAGTTAATATAATGTGCAAAGGCCTTTTGATTGACCATAGATACTTCTAAGCATTTTTTAATAAACATACCCGGTGCAATGATATGTACAGCTTCATTTTCGAGGTAATCTATAATGGCATATCTTATGCCATCCAATTTAATATTCAATTTATCGGCCTCAGAATATGAATTGTATCGTTCCGCAATAGCCTGTTTAAGTTTTTTGTAACCCTCACTATTTTGATCTACACCATCGGGATCACCAACCAAACCATCTTCGAGTAAATATTCTTCTTTTGATTCCATGTCTT
>DATCES010000290.1:0-2212 GCA_036509935.1 Mucilaginibacter sp. | reverse complement strand
GCCGATCCGTTTGAAAAACTCGGTTGGTCCAAACCCCATTCTTTTGCTTTATTGGTAAATGTAAGGTCCCCGTTGTTATGGAAAGCATAGTTCGGTATCGCCTGCGACGGCATACTATCTATAAGTTTCTTGTAATTCATACCTTTACTTGTGAAAGCACCTCTCATCACATCCCGGTTTGATATGTGTTGAACATAATCCTGATTAGTTAAATCTTTATAAATGCCGTTGCTCACAAAAATATCCTTAAACCCATCGTTATCAAGGTCCGTGATCAAAGCGCCCCAACTCCAGTCGGTGGCCTGCACGCCCGCAAGACGGCCTATTTCGCTAAACGTACCATTGCCATTATTTAGCTGAAGCGTGTTTCTGGTAAACTGATGATAATAATCATATTTCAAATCAAGCTGGTATTTATCCCAGTCCTCAAAAGTGGTATTTGTTTTAAGCCTGGCGTCATTTTCGGGAAGCATATCGGTAGTAAAAATATCTGGATACCCGTCATTATTGATATCGGCTAAATCTGCGCCCATTGATGCGTTGCTGATACTTTTCATCTGATCTTCAAGTGCCTCCTTAAAGGTTCCGTCTTTGTTATTGATGTATAAATAATCGCGTTCAAAAAAGTCATTCGATACATAGATATCGTCCCAGCCGTCACCATTTACATCCCCCACACTTACCCCCAATCCAAAACCGATAACACTGCCATAAATGCCTGCCTCTTTACTTACATCCGTAAAATGACCGCCATCATTCCGAAATAATTTTTGCCCCCCTAACTGGTCCCTTATATTTCTTTCATTACTCTGGAGGTTGAAACTGCCAATAGCCTTAAAAGAATTACTAAGTATAAAAAGATCCAGATCGCCATCATGGTCATAATCAAAAAACACCGCATGTGTTGAATATCCGTTTACCGCAATGCCATATTCT
Organism: Mucilaginibacter sp.; assembly: GCA_036509935.1. Taxonomy (GTDB): domain Bacteria; phylum Bacteroidota; class Bacteroidia; order Sphingobacteriales; family Sphingobacteriaceae; genus Mucilaginibacter. Next base: position 1,276 of record DATCES010000290.1, on the reverse strand, counting down.
TTGGCTCTTTCTGTAAAAGTTAGATCACCATTGTTGATATACAATTCATTCTGTTTAGGATCGCCTTTAATATCCCCGCTGTTGCAAACATAAATGTCCAGCAACCCGTCACCGTTTACATCGGCCATTGTGACGCCGGTTGACCATTTCCCTAATTTATTTATCCCGGATTTTTCTGTTATATCTTCAAACTGAAAGTTGCCTTTGTTTAAGTAGAGGCGGCTGGGTACCATATTGCCGACTAAAAAAATATCAGGTAAGCCATCGTTGTTGATATCCCCTATGGCTACCCCTCCGCCATCGTAGAAATTGCGGTAAGTGAAAATATTGAAATCGTTATTATAAGATAATTGGTTAACAAAGTCGATATGTGTTATGTCTGAACCTAAAAGTTCAAAAAGCGTCTTTTCTTTCGCAGCCTCTTTTTTGTGACAACCTGATAAAATAAGCAAAAGGAATACAAGATAATAGCGCTTATCAAATAATATATCCCGGATATTTTTTATAGCTAAAGAACAATTCATTTTATTTCGTAAGCTTTTTTTCTATCAGCAAATCTGTATAAACAACTTTTACATGCCCTTCGTCGTACTTCCCAATGAGTATCCGGCGGTTTCCATCTACTTTTACGAATATGGTTCCTTTGGCCGCATCCCTCATGGTAATAATGTTGGTGTTGTTGTACCATTTTTTAAACAGGTTTAATACATCCAATTGCAAACTATCGGCAAAAAGGCGCTTATTCCAGGGAGCAAATGCATCATAACTAAATATCACCTTCATTTTGTAAATCTTGTTCTGATTGAAATCAGGAAAAAAATTCATGGATGCCGGATGCTTTAACTCTTTATTCAGTTTGTATAAAACGGTCATACTATTAGCTCCGTCAACAAAAATTCCTTTTTTATTCATGTTCCAGCAGTGGGTATAAAACTCCTTTTGCGTCATTCCCAATTTTATCCCCATAAATAGGCTGTCTTTACGGATTCCGCGCGAAAGCTCTTCCTTAACTAAGCTATCGTATTTATGTTCATCTGAATTGCAAGCAAATACAGAAATCAGAATTACAACAAAAAACATCCATTTAAAACATCTCATAATTAATCGCTACCTCATTTAAAACTTAATATTTCCGTTTTATCATTATTTTTAGCAAAAATCAGCAGATTTTTCTTTCCGGCCTTTATTGCTGCAATATCACGTACAGCCCCTTTAACAACTATCCCGCTGGTTTGGGGCTTAACCGCTTTAAAGCCGCCCTTCCCATCCCCTTTGA
>DATCES010000289.1:0-3933 GCA_036509935.1 Mucilaginibacter sp. | reverse complement strand
CCGAAGACGAGGGGACCCACATTCGTAAAGGTTTAGTGTTTACCATCGTAGCTTTAGCCCTGCTGATGACAACGGTAGATTCCACTATTGTGGCTACAGCGCTTGATACCTTGCAACGCGATTTACACACTACTGTCAATTGGGTGGGTTGGATATTGACGGGTTATTCTTTTGGCCTGGTATTAATGCTCCCGATCAGCGCCAAGCTGAGCATACGTTTTGGCCATCGAAGGGTTTTCCTTATTTCCGTTGCTGTTTTTACGGTTGCCTCAATCGCTTGTGGATTATCCAATAATATTTTAGTCATCATCGTATTGCGCATTATACAAGCAATTGGAGGAGCTGGAATTACGCCCTCGGTTACGGGTATCATTGTTGATCATTTTGGTAGTTCGCGTGACCGTGCAGTAAGTTTTTTCGGCAGTATCTTTCCTATCGGAGCAATGATCGGCCCTATTTTCGGAGGTATTTTCGTAACTTATTGGACGTGGAGAGGTATTTTTTTTATCAATGCTCCTATTGGTATTGCCGTTATACTCTTATCCCTGCGTTTCATCCCTTCTGATAAACCAAAGGAAAATAAGGCAAACTCCAAAATGGATATTCCAGGAATACTATGGCTGGGTATAGGCCTTCTCGCAATCATGCTTGCAGCCAGTTACCTGGGAGAGGCGCGTGCAAAAATTTGGTCATTTTCCTTCATGGGATTGTTGATAGTGGTAATCGTTACTATAACAGTATTCTTTCGCCATATCACCCACGTAACACAGCCTTTTATTTCTCCGCGTTTTATTTATGGGAAAGGATTTGGCTCAGTTAATCTTCTCAATGCAATCTTTGGAGGTACCACTCTCGGGGTAATTTCTCTTGTCCCTTTATATGCCATTAATCGTTTTGGGATGAGCCCGCTTAATTCCGGGACATTGCTTGTTGCTGAAGGTATTGCTTCTATTAGCATGTCAGTTATCATCACCATGTTATTGAGGCGAACGGGTTACCGTTTACCGCTATACATTGGTTGCTCCATCATCATAGTGGGCGTGGCCTTATTATCCTTAAATCCTTTAGCCGGGATTACGCCCTATATATGGCTGGCCGGCTCCTCCTTTCTTGTTGGCGTAGGGATTGGCTTGAATAGTCCGCCGGCACGTAACGCCGGGCTCCAACTGGCTCCGGAAGATTCTGCAACCATCGCGGCCTTGCGTACGCTGTGTTTGCAACTGGGGCAAATCTTTATGATAGCCATAGCCACTGCAGCTATTGCAAGCTCTACGGAAAAGGATAACATCCAGTCACATGTCTATCTGATAGTAGCTGGAGTGTTTATTCTCTTTCTTCCATTGGTTTCCCGCATACCGGAGCACAAGGGCGCCTGGTAATAATCTGCCTGTAATTGGTAAAACAACTTATTGATTATCCCTCAAAGTCACAAGATTCATTTATTTCAAAATTCATCCAATTGAAAATAAGTATCCTACCTTTTGAAATAAATTTTCGCTATGAAATCCGAATAATAATTTCAACTAAGAATCAACTTTGCATTAAAAATCCAGGAATCAACTTTATTTCAAAATCTCGAAAAAGCTAAGAGAAAAATGCTTCCTTTACCATACAATTATGAATCTCTTAATTAAATATGGAAAGGTTGCTTTGGTGGCCGGAGCTTCTGAAGGCATGGGCGCTGCCTTTGCTTCTTACCTAGCTGCACATAGAATGGACTTAATATTAATTGCCAGGAGAAAAGAGCCGCTCGAAAAATTTGCAGATCAATTAAGAAACCAATTCAAGGTAGATGTCAGTTGCATTTGTTGCGATCTTGCTGATGACCATGCAACACAATACCTGCAGGAGCAACTTCAGGATAGGGAAATTAACCTGCTTGTGTACAACGCGGCGATGTCTCACATAGGCGCTTTTGAAGAAATATCGGTGGAGGCTAACAAACGGATCGCGCAGGGTAATATGATCACGCCTATGAACCTGTTCCAGGAGTTTGGCGAAACCATGATAAAAAAAGGAAAGGGCGCTTTGATTATGATGGCATCCTTAGCTGGTTTCCAGGGCAGCGGATTTTTATCGGTATATGCAGCTACCAAAGCTTTTAACCGTGTGCTGGCGGAAAGCCTTTGGTATGAATGGAAGGATAAAGGCGTAGATGTAATCGCCTGTTGTGCCGGAGCTACGTCAACACCCAATTTTATAAAAACCAAACCTGAGAAGAAAGGTTTTTTTGCACCCAAAGTGCAAACACCTGAGGCAGTAGTGAATGAATGTTTTCAGAAGTTAGGTAAGGTACCTTCTTTTGTTTCCGGGACGGGCAACAAGTTCGCCACCTTCATCATGCAAAGAATATTACCGCGTAAAATGGCTATAAAAATTATGGGTGATACTACGCGTAAAATGTACAGGCTTTAATAGATGTAAGGGATAATTTTATAGGGCACTTTCATTTTATAAACATCCCAAAGTGGCCCATATTTTATGGAACATCTTTTATCATCATCCGCCTGCCGCGGAAATAAAAGCGCCACATAATACAAAGGATATAACCACGGCCATATCAAATTCGGGTAACCGGTACTCAGCACTAATCCCACCGCCATTAATATTTCACCCAGGTAATTAATGTGCCTGCTCAGACCCCAGAATCCATTTACCAAAAGTGTATTTTTATTATCATAGATCGTTTTGGGTGTAATACCCAAAAAAGTTTTGGTCGGATCTTTCTTAAAATAATATTTCTGCAGGTTTGCTCCCCGCGATATCCCCCATCCGATAAAGAAAACAATAGCGGGAAATAGTAACCAGCCCGATGAAGAATGGGCGCCCGGCAAATCAACAGTTGACCATAGCGGTATCGCATAGAAGAAGGGATAGAAAGCGATGCATCCCCAGCCCAGTTTAAATCCTACCCGTTCGGCAAAAAAATCGTAGGTATATAAATGGACTTCTTCGAAAGTGAGATAATCAATAAGAAAAAAACTAACCAGCCCCGTACATACAAAAATATCTGTTGATCCTTCAATGCCATAAAGCAAATAATGGTGCGCACAAAAGCTAAGTGCATTTAACTCCAGCATTACCGCGCCAATTAAATACAACCACATCTTGGCATCTATCCTGCCGCTCCATAGTTGTGGATTTTCCAAACGGCCCAAATAAAGATCAGCCAGGAAAGATCCTTTTACCGGGGCATTCGGCAAAACAATTACCAATGAGAACAATAGTCCGAAAATAACGGCGCCAGTCAGCGACTGCCAGCGATGCACATACAACCAATCCAGGGGCAGAATATTTTCATAACCCAGTACAAGCCAAATAGCAACCATTATAAAAAACACGAGCAAACCATTGAGCCGGTATCGCAACTTTTCTGAGGAGTCCGACCCTGTTACATAGCCTGATACCCAGCGGCCTGGTAATGCCATCATCAAAATAAAGATGAGCGCATAAATTAAAACCGGTGCGAAGAACCCTGCTATTTGTTCCATATTTTAAAATGTGAAAATAAATAACTTGCATTTTATTGCGGAAATTTTTTACCCTAAATTGTAGAAATATTTTCTGAAAGAGATGAATCATTATAGCTTTGGAAACTTTCTCTCCAACTGCGTTTTCTACCTCAGTCCATTTTTTGCTGAGCCCGGATTCGGTTCCGCTTAATGAACTAATAATAACATTTTTATATTCATCCTTTTATTACTGAACGCAGCACATTATTTATAATGGACGTTACAAAAAAATTATTCCCTTTCGCAATTTAACTTTTTCTCTTTTTTAGCAAAGATTCTTATAGCAGTCAGACACATGTTTATTGGGTTTAAAGCTATCACCACTTTTTAATAATTGGAGATTTTGTTCGTGAGTAAACGACTCAGGAAGATGTAATTTAATCATTACGAAGTATGTAACGCAGCCAGCAATAGGTTACCG
>DATCES010000288.1:0-2627 GCA_036509935.1 Mucilaginibacter sp. | reverse complement strand
GAAGGGCAGCTTAATACAGCTTAATAATAAGGTCAGCATAAAAGGAAATATAAGCAGCCAGTACATTACCGCGCTTTTGCTGATAGCCGCCCGGCTGCCCATAGGTTTGGAACTGCATATTGAAGGCGAATTAACTTCCCGCCCTTATGTGGAAATGACGCTGGCCATGCTGCAATCGGCTGGAATTCAGCATACCTGGGAAGGTGGCGTTATAAATATCGCCAACCAGGAATTTGCAGAAACCTCCCTGCATATTGAACCGGACTGGAGCGCAGCTTCGTATTGGTATGCCATCGCTGCTTTGGCCGATGATGCCGGATTATTTTTACCCGGCCTAACCCAATATAGTTTACAGGGCGATAGCGTAATTACCGAAATTATGGCAAATTTTGGCGTTACCTCGCAATTTAAAGATGGCGGGGTATATTTACAAAAGGAAGTAAAGCCGCTTACCCGAAAAATATTTGATTTAAAAGAATGTCCCGACCTGGCCCAAACTATCATTGTGGTTTGCGCTGCATTAGGGCACGATGCCACATTTACAGGGCTTGAAACTTTAAAGATCAAAGAAACCGACCGTATAAAAGCCCTGCAAAACGAGCTGGCCAAAATTGGTGTTAAACTGATTGAAAAGGGACAGGTTTATAAATTGGATTGTAGCGAAAAACACATCCCCAACCGTATATTTGTGAACACTTACGATGATCACCGTATGGCCATGGCATTTGCGCCGCTGGCTTTGCTGATACACGAGGTTGAAATTGAAGATGCACAGGTAGTTGAAAAATCGTACCCTGCATTTTGGGATGATTTGGAGAAGGTTAACTTCGAGGTAAAAGGTGAAAGGCGAAAGGTAAAAGGCGAAAGGTTTTTTAGCTGAAAGCAGAAAGACCAAAGCTGAAAGTAAAATAAAAAAACTTGTCATTGCGATTGCTTCGTCGTTCCTCCTCGCAATGACAAGTCGATATAAATCGGTGCAATCGTAAAAAAATCGGTGTAATCACAAAATAAATATGGCAGGCAATTCATTCGGGCAAATATTCAGGATAACTACTTTTGGCGAATCGCACGGCGAGGCTATCGGGGTAATTATTGACGGCTGTCCGGCACAACTGGACGTTGATTTAGATTACATACAGGGCGAATTGGATAAACGCAAGCCCGGCCAGTCGAAAATTACCACGCAGCGCAAGGAAAGCGATACAGTGAAAATCCTTTCGGGCGTATTTGAAGGTAAAACAACCGGAACGCCAATAGCAATGCTGATACCCAATGAGGACCAGCGTTCAAAAGATTATACCCATAACGTGGATGTTTTCCGGCCGTCACATGCCGATTATACTTACCAGGCAAAATACGGCATCCGCGATCATCGTGGCGGGGGCCGTTCATCAGCCCGCGAAACGGCCGCCCGTGTAGCCGCAGGCGCATTGGCAAAATTGCTGCTTAAAACGCAGGGGATTGAAATTGTGGCACATGTAAGCAGTGTTGGAAAGATAAACGCCCCGGATGTGGTAATCGCCAATGCGCAGGAATTTATTAACGAACGTGAAAAGAATATCGTCCGTTGCGCTGATGCGGCGGTTGCCGAAGAAATGATCGCACATATCGACAATATCCGCAAACAGGGCGATACCGTTGGCGGCAAAATAAGCTGCCATATCATCAATTGCCCAGTTGGCCTGGGCGAACCTGTGTTTGATAAACTGCATGCCGACCTTGGCAAGGCCATGCTAAGCATTAACGCCGTACATGGTTTTGAATACGGCTCCGGCTTTGCCGGGAGCGAAATGCGGGGATCGGAGCATAATGATATTTTTGTTGGCCTCACCCCGGCCCTCTCCAAAGGAGAGGGAGAAGAAAGGGGGGAAGTCCTCTCCTTTGGAGAGGATTTAGGTGAGGCGTTGAGCCCGGCCCTCCCGAAACAGCAAATTAAAACCCTTACCAATTTCTCCGGCGGCATACAGGGCGGCATCAGCAATGGTATGCCTATTGAGTTTAAAGTGGCTTTTAAACCTGTTGCCACTATTATGCAAAGCCAGCCAACGGTTGACAGTGAAGGTAACGCTGCCGAAATATCCGGCAAAGGCAGGCATGACCCCTGCGTGGTGCCACGTGCAGTGCCAATTGTAGAGGCCATGGCCGCTTTGGTATTGGCCGATCATTGGTTGAGGAACAGGATCGTTAAGCTGCCCCCTAACCCCTCCATAGGAGTCCTATCGGACCTAAAGGGGGAATAAAAATGAAACAAGCTTTATTACTGTGTTCCTGTCGGCAAGCTATATTATTTTATACCGAAGGCCTTTCATATCATCAACCATGCGACGATAACAAAAAAAAGCATGAAAAAAGCCTTAATATTAGATCTCGACAATACCATTTACCCTGTAAGTTCCATTGCCGAACATTTGTTTGAACGTTTTTTCCGGCTGCTGGATGAAAACGCTGACGGAACAAGTTACGAAGCTATTAAAGCCGCAAAATATGAATTAACGCGCCGCCCTTTTCATTTGGTTGCTGACAAGTTTAATTTCGGGGAAGAACTTAAAGCCAAAGGCATTGATTTATTAAAAAATATGACCTACGCTTTACCCATGCAGCCATTTGAAGATTACCACCATATAAAA
>DATCES010000287.1:0-6828 GCA_036509935.1 Mucilaginibacter sp. | reverse complement strand
AAAAATATATTTTAATGTTGTTTACTTAAGCGCAATTGGCAATCAATTGTTCTCGGACGCGTTGGTTGCCTCACCCTGCCCTCTCCAAAGGAGAGGGTTCTAATAACGAGCGAAGTTAAAGTCCTCTCCTTTGGACTACTGTGTGTACACAAATATGAGATAAAAAGGAGACATTCGGAGAATGATAGAAATGATTAATTCCAATCCTGATTTTAAGGGTGCTTTTGGTGATAAGCGCATAGAAAAGCGTGCAACGCAAGTGCTTGGCAAGTTGATTATAGGACGTAACAGCAGTTTACGGCAGATTACAGAAGACGAATCAGAGCAGCGAAGTTTTTATCGTCTATTCAATAATGAAAGTTTCAGCGAGGCAGGCATAGAAAAAAGCATAACAGGCCGTTGTCAGGCACTCTGTACAGGCAGGCATTTATTATGTATACAGGATACCACAGAGTTTAATTTTTTTGGGCAAAAGGGAAGGGTAAAAGAAAAAAGCGGGTTAGGAACGACTACAAAGGAGGGTATTCTGGGATTTATGCTTCATAGCAGTTTGGTAATAGATGCAGATAGTAAACATGCTTTAGGATATTCATATATTAAAGCATGGGAAAGGCAGGAAGGTGCACCTAACAGGCGTGAGCGCGGATATCAGCAGTTACCTATTGAAGAAAAAGAATCTTATAAATGGATAGCAGCAGCTAAGCAGAGCAAGGAACTGTTACAACAGGCATCTGCTATAACCATTGTCGCAGATCGGGAAAGCGATATTTACGATTTGTTTGGGGTAACCGAAAAAGGGAAGGTAGATGTACTGATCCGTTCTAATCACGACAGGCACATAACCGGCGGAAGCAAACTGAGCGGTTATCTGGATGAGTTGCCTGTGATGCATCCCTATGATCTTCCGGTAACTGGAGACATCAGAAAAGGCGCCAAAAAGCGCATAGCCCACATGGGATTAAAATGGGCAAAAACAGAGATTTTAAAGCCCGCGTCATGTAAAAACGAGCTATTGCCCGTTGCTCAGGAAGTGTATGTAGTAGAGGCCACTGAACTAAATAAAGGCAAAGGCATTTATTGGCGAATATTGACCACACATGAAGTAACCACTGCTGAACAAGCTATGCAGATCATTTCATGGTATAAGGAACGCTGGTATATTGAACAGGTTCATCGTTTACTGAAGACGGATGGATTTCGTATCGAAAGGTCACAATTGGAACAAGGATGGGCTATCCGTAAGCTTACATTACTGGCTATGATGGCAACCTTACGGATATTACAAATGATGCTTGCCTATCAGGATGATAATGAACAGCCCATAGATGAGGTATTTGATCAGGAAGAACAAATATGTTTACAGATCATTAATGCCAAACTTGAAGGCGAAACGGAAAAGTTAAAGAACCCTGCAAAAACACAAACATTGAAATGGGCTACATGGGTAATCGCAAGATTGGGAGGATGGAAAGGCTATGCTTCACAAAGAAGGCCCGGCCCAATCGTTTTGCAAAAGGGCCTGGCTAAATTCTATAACGTTTTCGAAGGTTGGATGCTTCATCAAAATCAACGAAAAGATGTGTACACACAGTAGTCCTTTGGAGAGGATTTAGGTGAGGCCGACGAATGCCAGTATGGAACGACAATTATATCGAACTCATGTCATTAATATGAAAAAACACGATAATTTATATTTGTTCCGAAAGAACAAACTTGTTATCATTATCCTATTATTGCGTTGTAATATTCTTTGATTATAAACTTAAACATAATAAATGAAAGTAGCAGGTTTCACTTTTATCAGGAACGCAGTAAAAAATGATTATCCGATTGTTGAGGCTATCACTTCTATTTTGCCGCTTTGTGATGCGTTTATAGTAGCTTTAGGGAATTGTGATGATGAAACGGAAGATTTGATAAACGGCATAAATTCACCAAAAATAAAGGTCGTCCATACGGTGTGGGATGAAACGTTGCGCGAGGGGGGGGCTGTATTTGCAGCCCAAACAGATATCGCATTTAATGCCATACCGCCTGATGCCGACTGGGCATTTTATATCCAGGGGGATGAATGTGTGCACGAAAAATACCTTCCGCTTATAAAAAGGGAAATGGAGGATAATTTACAGGATACCCGTGTAGAGGGCTTGCTGTTTAAATACCGGCACTTTTATGGCTCGTATGATTATTACGGGCATTCGCGCAGGTGGTACCGGCGCGAGATCAGGATAATAAGGAATAATAAATCCATCCGCTCCTACCGCGATGCGCAGGGGTTCAGGCGCAACGGGCGTAAAATTAAAGTTAAACTGATTGATGCTTACATATATCATTATGGCTGGGTTAAACCGCCGGCGGGTTTAAACAATAAATTGCGCAACTTTAACCTTTTTTACCATAATGACGAGTGGCTGGCCCAAAACCTGCCCGAAACGTTTGAATTCGATTACAAAAATGCCGATAGGTTAATACACTTTACAGACAGCCATCCGGCTGTAATGCAAAAAAGAATTGCCGCAACCAACTGGAACCTTAATGTAGATTTTGACCAGTTGCATAAAAAAATGACGTTCAGGAGAAAGCTGTTGCAAAAAGTTGAAGATATTACCGGTTGGCGGGTTAGCGAATACCGAAATTATGAATTAGTCCGGAAGTCCGAAAGTCCGAAAGTCCGGAAGAAGCTGCATCTGACGTTTCGGCGAAAATAACTTATTTATATAGAACTAGAATAATAGCAGGTGGAAATAAGGAAAAGTGTTTCAATAATTATCCCTAACTATAACGGCAGGCGCCTTTTACAGGAGTACCTGCCTTATACATACAGCGCTATTAAAAACGCCGGTGTTATTTTCGAAATAATCATCGTTGACGATTGTTCAAACGATGGTTCTGTTGAATTTATCACGGCCGGGTACCCGGAGGTTGTACTGATTGTTAACCCCGAAAACAAAGGTTTTTCTTATGCCTGCAACAGGGGGATTGAAATAGCCCGATATGAATTGATACTGCTTTTGAACTCAGACGTAAAACTCAGCCCGGATTATTTTGAACATCAATGGAAGTATTTTTTAGCATGGGACACGTTCGGCGTAATGGGGCGTATTATTGATATGGAGGGCGACCATATTCAGGATGCCGCACGCGTACCAAAATTTAACGGCTTAAAATTAAAAACTGATTACTTTTATTATACCGATAAACAAGCTGACCGGTTATACACATTTTACTTGTCGGGGGCCAACGCCCTTATCGATGCAGCAAAACTTAAACAGATGGGCGGTTTTTATGAGCTGTTCTCCCCGTTTTACTGCGAAGATATGGAGTTAAGCATCAGGGCCTGGCGGTTAAAATGGAAATGCTATTATGAACATAAAGCAGTTTGCAGGCACCAGGTTTCGGCAAGTACAAAAAATTACAGCACCGCTAAATGGGTAAAATATGTATATTACCGTAACAGGTTTTATGTGCATGCCCTTCATTTAAACGGGTTGGCATTAATTGCATGGTATTTTCAAATAACAATTATTGATTTGCTGCCTAAACTGCTTGCCGGGCAAACCTGGATATGGAAAAGCTACAAGGAGCTGTTAATCAATAGGCGGCAAGTAAAAGTGTATAAAGAAAAGATAAAACAATTGCTCGATGAAAATGATAGCGGGACTAGTATTTTCGATGTTGTAAAAAAAATCAGGAATTCTGTTAAACACAAAAGGCCGGTACGATTTCTGCCCTGAACTTTGTTAAATACAAATTGCATTATAGTTTTTTAAATGAAACAAACCCAATTAGTTTCCATCGCATTATGTACTTATAACGGTGCGCAATTTTTAACCGGACAACTGGATACACTACTTAGCCAAACATACACCCCAATAGAAATAATTGTGGTTGACGATTGTTCAACCGATGATACTTTTGCTATTCTGACGGCTTATGCGGCAAAGCACCCGCAATTTAAGGTATATCAAAATGAAAATAATTTAGGCTTTACCGCCAACTTTGAACGTGCAGTAAACCTATGCAACGGTGGGCTGATTGCATTATGTGACCAGGATGATTTGTGGCGCCCGCAAAAAATAGAGCTACAGGTTGCGGCATTGAAGGACAATATTTTTATTTATCATGATTCGGAGTTTATGCATGAGGATGGGACAAGCATGAATAAAAAAATGTCGGATTTAATGAACCTTTACAGGGGTGGCAATCCTTTAACTTTTTTATTTTTTAACTGTGTTTCCGGGCATACCATCCTGATGAAAAAAAGCTTGCTTAAAGCGGCATTGCCCCTGAAAAAAGGCTATTTTCATGATTGGTGGCTGGCTTATGCTGCAACCAATATCGGGACAATAGATTTTATACCTGAATGCCTTGTACAATACAGGCAGCATGATAAAAGCGATACTAATATTTTACGTTTGGAGCGCAAAAAAGATAAGTACAAACTTTCCCCGGTTCAAAAAATGGAACGCATACAACAATGGTTACGTTATTGCAAAGCCTTTTCAAAAAACAAACACCGGCAGATTGTTGATCAATTTTATGATGCATTTACAAAACGCATTAATAGTTATGTTTCATTTGAACTTAGTCTGCTTTTATTTAAATACCGGAAAACTATCTTCACTATCCGCAAAAAAAGCAAATTAAATATGCTTAACTATATTTATAGCCAGGTTTGGGGCTTGAAAATAAAAAAGATGTTCGGCTAATTTTATTATAATATGTTTAAAGGTTAATACATAGCAATGGACAATTATCCGAAAATTTCAATTATTATTGTTACACTCAATGTTGAAAAAACTTTGCAGGATTGCTTGAACAGTATTTACAGCCAGGAATACCCGGCGCTTGAAATTGTTGTAAAGGATGGTGGAAGTACCGATGGCACAGTGGATATATTAAAAGCAAATAATGCTAAAATCGCCTTTTGGAAAAGTGAAAAGGATGAAGGAATTTATTATGCAATGAACAAAGCCCTTGAATATATAAAAGGGGATTGGGTGTATTTTTTGGGCGCTGATGATATGCTGTTCAATGATTTTTCCAAATTGGCTTACCATGTAAAAAAACTTTCGATAATTTATTATGCTAATGTTTTATGGGAAGGTGAAAAATTCCGCGGAAAAGTATCCTCATATCAACATTCAAAAAGTGCCATTTGCCACCAGGCTATAATTTACCCTAAGCAGGTTTTCGACAAATACCGGTTTAATACTCTGTACAGGGCATCGGCCGATCATGAGTTAAATATGCGTTGCTGGAAGGATAAAAATTTCACCTTCCACTACATAGATCTTATAATAGCCAACTTTAACCATACTGGTTTTTCTTCTCTTAATATTGACCAAAATTTCGAAAAAAATAAATCTAAATTAATTTTAAAAAATCACGGGTTTATTAATTGGGCACGATACGCATTCAGGCAACTAAAAGGGACGCTTTTTCCGAATCATAAAAAGTCAATCCATGTTAAGCAAGATAAGGTTTAGCTAAAATGGGCATAATTGGCTTTTATAATTTTTAATGATAGAAAATTTTGTTGATAAAAAACAGGAACTTATTCAGGATAACCAGGTTTATCCTGCTTAAACTGCCCCGGTTATTTCATTTTTTTGCAAAATTCAGGTCTGTAAAAAAGCGCGTACTCATTATCAAAACCGATGCAATAGGCGATTATATATTGTTTAGAAACTATATTGAAATTGTAACGAATTCGGAAAAATTTAAAGGTTATCAAATTGATTTGCTTGGAAATGCCGTATGGAAGGATATCGCTTTACAATATGATAATAGTTTTATCAGAGATTTTTTCTTTATTACATCGGATGATTTGTACGAGGCACCCATAAAGGCCCTGAAATTAGGATGGCAACTGTTTAAAAAAAATTATGAAACAGTTTTGCAGCCAAGCTTTGCGCGTACATTTATTACCGATGGGCTGGCCGGGCTTACAGCGGCCAACCAGGTTATTGGCTTTGAAGGCGGCACCGAAAGGATTAACATAAAATATAAAAATAAAACAGATAAATTTTATACCGAAAAGCTGCAATTGCCTGTCGGCATTGATTTTGAGTTTGATAGATCGAAGTTTTTTTTTGAATATGTATTAACCAGGCCGGTGAACATAACCGGCCCGTTTATAAACTGTGAAAACAAAAACAGGCAGGGGATAATTATTTTTCCGGGCGCGGGGGTATCAAAGCGCAGCTGGGAGCCGGAAAAATTCCTGGAATTAATAAAGCTGATAAAACATCATACTTCGCAGCCTTTGTACCTGGCCGGCGGGCCTGCCGAAATGCAAATTGGCGATTATTTAACAGGAAACCTTCCGCCAAACAGCATTGATAATTTAACCGGTAAAACATCGTTGCCCCAATTGATAGAATTGATAAGTAATTCGGCTTTAATTATAGCAAACGAAACAAGCGCCATCCATATAGCGGCAGCAACGCAAACAAAGGCAATTTGTATTTTAGGAGGTGGCCATTTTGGGCGTTTTGCCCCATATCCGGATTACATGAAACATAAACCAGTTTGCCTGTATGAAAAAATGGCATGTTACCATTGTAACTGGAATTGTAAATTTAAAACAGGGAAAAATGAGTCGTATCCCTGCGTTTCGGGTATAAGCTTAGAAAAAGTATGGCAGACCACGTTGCTATTGCTGCCGCCATAAATAACCGCGTATAAGGCTTGAGGCCGTATCATAAATCAAATGATGCGGCCTTTTTATTTTACGGGTAATAAATCAATTTCAGGAAGTTTTTTAATGATTATTTGGGAACAACAATCATTCTCAGTGAAAAATGAGCGAAAAGGGGTTCTTTC
>DATCES010000286.1:0-3506 GCA_036509935.1 Mucilaginibacter sp. | reverse complement strand
CCTCAATTTTTCTATGATGAAATATGAGGTTTTTTTTGCATACTAACTAATTGAATATGAACTAAATATACAAAAAACAATGCAATAAAACAAGTTAAATATCTGATTATCAATTATTTATATCCTAACTTAATGACATTGCCCCCCCCCCACTCCGCCGATTACCAGGATTGCCTGATCCTGGCATTTCTTTTTAATTCTTGAGCCGGGGCGCGAAAAACGGCGAGGTAAATCCATCCCTTTTTATCGTAAATCGTTTTCACAAATTTTCATCCTAAAACAAAACATTTTCCATCTAACTTGTTCTTATCTTTATAGACAAATATTTTACAATTATGACTATCAATAAAATACTTATTGCCATTGACGACAGCGCTTATGCCGAACATGCCGCTGAATACGGTTTTGATATTGCCCGCAAATTTAACGCCTCCGTTGGCGTGGTAAATATTATTGAACCCGTAATGCTGCCGCAAATATCTGCCAGCGCTGATCCGATAATGGGCATGCCTATGCAGGGAACAGGTATGGAGGAAATGGAATTGCTCGATATACAAAAAAGCCAATCAGAAAATATCGTTGACCGCACGATAAAGAAATTTGCCAGGGATATGCCCGTAACCCACTTTACTGAATATGGCTCAACTGCTGATGGCATTATAAAATGCAGCGTGGAATTTAAAGCCTCACTGATAGTAATAGGCACACATAACCGTAGTGGGTTCGACCGCCTGCTGATGGGGAGCGTTGCCGAACATGTGGTGCGCCATTCGCAGGTACCGGTATTGGTGGTGCCAATGAAGTCCAAAAGTCAGTAAAGTCCGAAAGTCGGAAAGTTTTTTTAGGTAAGAACATACTATTCACCCTGGAAAACCAACTCACGGTCTTTACTGACTTTCGGTCTTTCGGTCTTCCTCAATACAACAGCCTGAACTTTATAGTATGCTCAATAGCTTTCAGCTCATTTAAAACCTGCGGGTCATAGCCGGTATTAACATCAGTAATAACATAACCAATTTGGGCGTTGGTCACCAAAAATTCGCCCACAATATTAATATTATGGCGGGCGAATACATCGTTTATTTTGGCCAGTATGCCCGGCACGTTTTTATGGATATGGATTAAGCGGTGCGCATTGTTATTCCGTGGTGGCTGCAGGTCGGGAAAGTTGCAACTGGTATGTGTTTTCCCTTCGTTCATAAAAGTCATTACCCTTTTTGGTATAAAATCGTCATTGCGCGGGTTGTTTTTGGGGTCGTCAAAAATAATAATGCCTGTTTCACAAGCTGCTTCGCCCAGTTTCCTGCTGTTTATCTTTCCGAAAATGCCAATCACCTTTAAACGGCCTGCATTTTGCAACTGTTCAATGGTTGGCTGATGGGCCTCATCGCAAAACAGTATCCCAGCTTCTTCAAGGTATTTATCCTCAATGCTTTCCGTTTGGCGGATATTATAGCCCTCTTTGTGCATTTGCGCCAGCGCTTCTTCATCAATTTCACCAACTACCAGGCATTTAATGCGGTTTTTAGGGTAGGATATTGCCCTGGGTAGTTTATTTATATACAAAAACTCATCAAAGCTGGGTGTGATATGATCTGCTTTTTCAGCTACCGATTTTCGTTCGATATTTTCGGTAAAAGCGAAGAACTTTTTGATCATCCCCGATTCTTTTAACTGAAAATCAGAATAACCATCGCCGATGCCAAATATTTCACCCTGCAAATTAAGTTCTTTCAGTAATTTAACCTTGCCCCCCTCCTGCGAGAGGGGGTTGCTGCGGTCATATCCAATAATATTACCATCCGCATCAAACTCAAAGGTATTGGCATAAATATTTTCCTTTTTAATATGGTATTCGGTTACTACCGGGATAATAAATTCCTTAAACCCGCCTGATACGATGAGTACTTCATCGGCATGGTTCTTAAAAAATATGAGATTACGCGAAAATGAGGTGGACACCTTTTTCTTTAAATGGGTAACCAGTTGTTTTAAATGTTCGCGGTTGGCCTGCAATAATTTAACGCGGTTTTCCAGGCTTTGGGTAAACGACAGCCTGCCCTCCATCGAAGCGTTGGTCAGGTCCTCAATTTGTTTGTAAATATTTCCCCTGTCGGGATGGTTTTTTAAGGATATACGGGCAAGCTCGTCCAAAGCCTCAACCTGTGTAAAAGTGCTGTCGAAATCTATAATAAAGTATTGATCCATTCCTTGTTGATGTACAAATATACTGATTGCAAATGTGCAATTTTTTGGATGATTTTTTGGATGCAGATGTTTATTAAAACTATAGTATTGGCTGGCGGCGCTTTACAAGACGGATGATAAAACCTCAATGGTATTTTCACACATCCGGAACAATTCCTGCAATAACGATTTATAAAAGGTAAATTATTTATAAAATGTAACTAAATTTGCGATGCCTCAAAAAAATATTTTGCCCGGAGAAGAAGATTACCAACACAAAAAAGATTCGTTTGCTGCCCTGCGATATAAAGACTTTCGTTCGTATCTTGGTATGCGGTTTTTCTTCACCTTCGCTTATCAGATGCAGGCCGTTATCATTGGCTTTTACATTTACCAGGTAACAAAAAGTGCATTTGCATTAGGTTTGGTAGGCCTTTGCGAAGCCATACCGGCAATTGGGATAGCATTATACGGAGGGTATGTGGCAGATAAATCTGAAAAGAGAAAGATGCTGCTGGTAATTTCGTCACTTGTATTTTTTGCTTCGGTAGTAATGTTTACCGTTACGATGAAAAACATGGGTGGTTATATTCATAAAGGGTGGATAATACCAATTATATATTTCATGATATTTTTGAATGGCCTGGCACGTGCATTTTATGGGCCGGCTACATTTACCATATACGCCCATAGCATCCCCAGGGAACTTTACCCAAACGGAAGTACCTGGAGCAGTTCGGCCTGGCAAACCGCTTCTATACTTGGCCCGGCGGCAGGCGGCTTAATTTATGGTTTTTATGGTATTACCGCCGCTTTTGGGGTTATACTCACAATCCTCGCGCTTTCAATCGTATTAATATACCTGTTACGGTCCTATCCGCCGGTGTTTGTTCCAAAAGAAAATATATGGAAAAGCCTGTCGGAAGGGATAGATTTTGTGTTTAAAAGCAAAATGATGATCTGGGCGATGAGCCTCGATTTGTTTTCGGTGTTTTTTGGCGGGGCGGTGGCCCTTTTACCAGTATTTGCCAACGATATTTTAAAAGTAGGGTCGCAAGGTTTAGGGATACTTCGCGCAACATCATCATTAGGCGCTGTTTTAACTATGCTGGTTATGGCCAGGTATTCGCCAATGGGCAAACCCTGGCGCAATTTACTGATAGCCGTAACAGGTTTTGGCTTATCAATTATATGCTTCGGCTTGTCGCGAAGTTTTTACCTGTCATTGTTTTTTCTGTTTACCGAGGGCGCTTTCGATAGCATCAGCGTAATTATAAGGGGTACAATTATCCAGCTTTTAACGCCCGACCACATGCGCG
>DATCES010000285.1:0-2903 GCA_036509935.1 Mucilaginibacter sp. | reverse complement strand
CCGGGAACCCTTTTTTGGGGCTGATAGCGCTTAAATATTTTTTACTGATGATTGCTGTATGTTTTCCGGCATTTACAGATGTGGCTATGGCCATATTGCTGATCCCGGCATTTGCAAAAGGCTGTGATTTTTGAGCAGGGTCGGCAGTTGCAATTGTCCAGGGCTCATTGTCAGGGTTAGCGCCCCAGGTTAGCAGGTCGCCGCCGGCATTGATAACACCGCTGCTTACCCCCTGCATTTGTAATATATATTTTGCCCTGTCGGCAGCATAACCCCTTATATTAGCGCCAAAACCTATGCGCATGCCTTTTTCTTTCAAAAAAACAGTCTGTTCTGTGGCATCAAGCGCCACATTTTTATAATTTACCAATGTTGAAGTTGCTATTGCAGCAGCAGTTTTATTAAAACCGGTTTCAAAACGCGCTTCCTCCTGTTCGGCATAATAGGTAATATCAAATGCACCATCCGTAAGTTCGGATATCTTTAATGAACGGTCAATCAGCCTGAAAATTTCGCTGGTAGTTTTAACAGGTTTTATGCCTGCGTTGCGGTTTATTTTATTAATAGGGGTATCATCACTAAATGTGTTAAGCAGCTTTTCTACACGGTTTATTTCGGCTATGGCGCTGTCTATATTTTCATCCGCCCAATCCGGGTCTTTGCCTACCACGCTAATTTCAAATTGGGTACCCATAAGGCGTGCAGCGCGCCTGAAAATAACCGGGGTTAGCGGTAAGGTTTTTATAGCCAACATACGCTGATAAATTTAAACGCGGTATAAAAAGAAAAAAAACCTTCGCTATAAAACCTCACCAGCCAGGGGTAAATGCGGAATATCGCTAATGTTTAAGTGCGAATGTAGGGGGGTATTATGAAATTAAGATGAAAAAGGGGTTTTGATAAATGTAATGAACCACCATTTAAATTAATACAGTAATAATCGAATAAAACAAGCCACAGCCGTATGCCATAACTTACACCACAGTGCCTTCTTTCAGCTTCTCCGCATTTTCGGCAAATTGCAGCGCCTCCATTATTTCCTGCAAATCGCCGTTCAATACGCCGGGCAGGTTATAAATAGTTAGGCCAATGCGATGTTCGGTTAAACGGCCCTGGGGGTAGTTATAGGTACGCACTTTAGCCGAGCGGTCGCCAGTGGAAACCATGGTTTTACGTTTTTTGGAGGTTATTTCAAGGTGTTTTTGCAGCTCCATTTCGTAAACCCTCGAACGCAAAACCTGCAAAGCTTTATCATAGTTTTTTAACTGCGACTTTTGGTCCTGGCACTGGGCTACTATCCCCGTTGGGATGTGGGTTAACCTTACAGCCGAGTATGTGGTATTAACAGATTGGCCGCCTGGTCCTGATGCGCAAAATAAATCTTTGCGGATGTCGCTCACTTGCAGGTCGATGTCAAATTCATCCACTTCGGGCAATACCACAACCGTAGCTGCGGATGTGTGTACGCGTCCCTGGGTTTCGGTATCGGGCACACGTTGTACCCGGTGTACGCCCGATTCGTATTTTAAAGTTCCGTAAGCATCCTCGGCAATTACATTGAATACAATTTCCTTATAGCCGCCTGATGTACCTTCGGTATAATCAACAAGTTCGGTTTTCCAGCCGCGTTTTTCGCAGTAGCGCATATACATACGGTACAGGTCGCCGGCAAACAGGGCCGCTTCGTCCCCCCCGGTTCCGCCGCGTATCTCGATAATGGCATTTTTTGAATCTTCAGGGTCTTTTGGGATCAGCATTAAGCGGATAGCTTCTTCCATTTCATCCTGTTTAACCAATAATTCATCCAATTCGGCTTTCGCCATTTCGCGGAACTCTTCGTCTTTTTCGGTTGCTAAAATCTCTTTATTGCTGTCGATATTGCTCATAATGTTACGGTAGATATTATATTCATCCACAACCTTTGCCAGATCCTTATATTCTTTGTTCAATTGGGCAAAGCGTTTCATGTCAGCCATAACATCGGGGCTGCTCAACTCAACTTCTACATTTTTCCATCGTTGGAATATCGCTTCTAATTTTTCTAACATGGTAATTTTTTGAAAATTATTTGCAAACCGGTGTTAACTGATATGTTTGCAAAAAACGCACAAAAGTACGCATTTTTGGGGGATATTAGTTCATGAGGATGTAAAGACAAACCCTGGGTAGGTTAATAGTGTCCTTTACATTTTGCGATCAAGATATGTTCATTAGTCACTTTATAGATCAGCCTGTGTTCATTATCGATTCTTCGACTCCAATAGCCGCTCCAATTACCTTTCAGTGGTTCAGGCTTCCCAAGCCCCTTAAATGGATCCCTGTCAATATCCCTTATAAGGATTTTAATACGCTGTATGATTTGCATATCCCTGCCAAACTATTCGTTGTACTCGTTAAAAGCGGTTGGCGTGAAACTGACATTTTTCAATGGCTATGCCGGGAAGGCTTATAAGCCATGAAACTTTCCATTGTAAAAGAAAACAAGTTTTCATCTTTCTCTGCTTCTCCGATAGATTGACCAAGGGCATCTGCATATTCAGGGTCAAATTCCTTTAAAGAGATTGTAACATCAATATTATCCTTACCGTTAATAAACTTCTTTATTTTGTTAAGCAGATTTTCATCGAGTTCATTAGGGCTGACTTTAATTATTGTTTCCATTGTACTAATTTAACAGCCAAATTTAGCGAAAAAGCGGCATATTTCAAATAATCCGGATTCCCTCTATTTTACAGCATTTATTGTTAAAAGCGGTAATCTATTGTCTGTCAACCTCAAACCCGGCCAGCAAATTAACACCAGGATCAATGTTTACCGTCACTGGTTGCATTGCCACAGGAAACTGAACAATGGTACTTTTATCTTTTATATTAACGGCGTACAACTTGTTATCAATTGCAACT
>DATCES010000284.1:0-2474 GCA_036509935.1 Mucilaginibacter sp. | reverse complement strand
AATTATCATCATAAAACCAGTTGCCATAGTGAAACGGTGCCCATCCCCAGTTAAAATCTGATGCCCAGGCCCAGCCGTAATCCGTATAAACCCAATTGCCATCGGTAACATACGGCCTGAAACCGATATCCACATGGGGTTGCCAAACATAGCCGTAGTCCGGGTAAGCTATCCAATTTCCATAAGGGCTAAGCTGATCATAAAATTCCTGGCTGATTTGGGGTTGGTCAGCATAATCCTGTTGCGGCTGGTCATTATAAACGGGTTGGTCAGGGCCGCTTGTATATATCAAAGCCGAGCAGCCGGTTAAAAAGCCCGCTGCCGCTGCCAATATATAAAATATTTTTTTCATAACAAGATACTGTTTAGGGCAATTTAAGTTAATTTTTGCGTAAGTCCAAACCTGCTTTAAAATCAATATTAACACGCAATAATATCAGGTTTACCTGTACGGTCTTACTTTAAATTAACTGATCAATCACTAATCTTCCAGCCTCAAACCTACTTAACCTGGTAGCGCAAAACTTATTGCTTTAACAATTTTTTTACTAAATAACGGATCGGGAAAATATTTCTTATATTTATAATCCTGTGCTTGATGGTTTTTTACTATATCACCCGGTTATGAATAAAAAGGAAGAAGCAAAATACCTTGAAAAGGAATGGAAGGGAATGAATATCTATTTGAAAGACTTTTTAGAAACCGGCGACCAGGAAGCGCTGCATAGGTTTAGGGTGCAAATAAAAAAACTAAGGGCGCTGTTATGCTTTTTTGAGGATACATCAAATCAATCTGGCTTGTTAAAGGGTTTTAAGCCGGTGAGGAAGATATTTAAAGCCGCCGGTCATATCCGTGATGCCTATACAAACCTGCAACTAAGTGAAAGTTATGCTATTAAAAATGAATACTTTGAATCAGGACAGAAAAAAATAATAGAAGACGGCATAAATGAATTTCGCCATAACGGTAAAAAATTCATCAAAAACATAAAGATTGCCTGCAAGCACCTTAAAAAGCACCTGCCGGGTGTCGAAAATCATTCAATCGCTGATTATTACAAAAAGCAATTACAACAAATTGCGGCCAACCTTGCAGTATCCGGGTTTACAGAGGGTATGCATACCAACCGCAAACTGATAAAAATATTAGTTTACAATCATAAGATGGCTGAAAAGGCGCTTAACGGCATTTTACCTTTTAACACAACCTATCTTGATAAATTACAGGACACGATTGGCAAATGGCATGATAATTTTGTTGCCGCTCAATTATTTTCATCGCCTGAACTGAATGATAAACCGATAGTTACCAGGATAAAAAGAAAAAATGCAGTTATAAAACGAAGGATAAACTCGCTTGCAGATGATTTCCTGAGAAAAGCAACAACAGCTGAAGAAACAGAAGACAAGAATTTAATAAAAAAATAATTAAAAATGGGTGTTGAGATTGAACGGAAGTTTTTGGTTGATCACGAAAAATGGCGGGAGTTAATAAAACCGTCAGGGACACATTACCGGCAAGGGTATTTATTAAATGACGCCGTGCGGACAATCAGGGTAAGGGTTACCGATCAGCAAGGTTTTATAACCATTAAAGGTACCACAAAGGGCATTACACGTAAAGAATACGAATATAAAATACCTGTTAAAGATGGGATTGAACTGCTTGAGAGCTTTGCCGTATCGGAAGTGGAAAAAATAAGGTACCCTATTGAGTTTGCAGGCAAATTATGGGAAGTGGATGATTTTTTTGGGGATAATAAGGGACTGATAATGGCCGAGATAGAACTCGGCGATGAAAAAGAGCAATTTGACTTGCCAGACTGGGTCACGAGGGATGTTAGTGACGATGTCAGGTATTATAACTCGAATTTATCTGTAAATCCGTTTAAAAATTGGGGGATTTAGAACAGGGCTAGTTAAATATTTTTATATATTGATTATCAATGTAATGCATAATTTTTTATTTCATTTTACACATTTTTTTAATCAACAGACAGCGTTAACTGGACGACATCAATAGAAGGGAAAGCAATTAAGATCGGAAAATAATTTGTTTTGATCTGTTGAAACAAACAATTAATATTCCCGGTTAAATGATGGTCGGCTTTAAAATTCACGTTAAATTTCAGAGTACAAAATTGCCATTGTTAAATTTTATTAAAATTGTAGTATTTATTAACAATTTAATAATTTTTGAATGTAAAAATATTATACTATTTAGAAAAACATAAAAATTTTAAGAAATTTTTAATTAAAAGCTGTAATTAGTAACTTCGTAGTTGCACCATTTTATAAACGGTATAATTTACAATGCAACAAGACGATTGCCACCAGGGCCTTTACCGGCCAGAATTTGAACACGACTCGTGCGGGACTGGGTTTATAACCAATATTAACGGCCATAAATCCAACCAGATAATTGATGACGCGCTAACAATGCTCGAAAACATGGAGCACCGCGGCGCATGCGG
>DATCES010000283.1:0-5441 GCA_036509935.1 Mucilaginibacter sp. | reverse complement strand
TTATTCGCCTGTATTTCAATTGCTGCATTCGCGCAATAAAACCGAATTCAAAGTTTTTTACACCTGGGGCGAAAACGCCATCAACAAATATGACCCCGGATTTAATAAAAAAATTGAATGGGATATCCCATTGTTAGACGGGTATCCTTATGAATGGGTAAAAAACACTTCAAAAGATCGCGGCACGCATCATTTTATGGGGATTGTTAACCCGGATCTAATTAGCCTGGTTAACGCCTGGCAGCCTGATTACCTGTTGGTTTATGGTTGGGGGTTTCACAGCCACCTGAAAATTATACGTTATTTTAAAAATAAAATACCCGTATTGTTCCGTGGCGATTCTACTTTGCTTGATGAAAAAAAAGGGATAAAATCTTTTTTTAAAACTATATTTTTAACCTGGGCATATAAGCACGTTGACTACGCCTTGTATGTTGGCGCCAATAATAAAGCTTATTTTAAAAAGTACGGTTTAAAGGAAGATCAGTTAATGTTTGCCCCTCATGCTATTGATAATAAACGGTTTGGTGCCAACAGGCAACATGAAGCAGTTTTATTAAGACAGGGACAGGGCATAAAAGACGATGAGCTGCTCATTTTGTTTGCCGGTAAATTGGAAGAAAAAAAAGCCCCCTTACAATTACTTGATGCCTTTTTAAATTTGAATAAAACGGGTGTCCATTTACTTTTTGTTGGCAATGGCCCGTTGGAAAATCAATTAAAACAAAAAGCGAAGGATAACTGCTATATTCATTTTATGGATTTCCAAAACCAATCACAAATGCCGGCAGTTTACCAGGCTTGCGACCTTTTTTGCCTTCCGTCTGCCGGTCCCGGTGAAACCTGGGGGCTGGCCATCAATGAAGCTATGGCTTCAGGAAAAGCAATTTTAACCTCGGATAAGGTGGGGGCCGCAGCCGACCTTATTAAACCCGGGCAAAACGGAACTGTATTTAAAGCCGGGGATTTAACAGATTTGGCTTTCCATTTAAACGATCTATTACAGGCCGGCAAAAAGGGATTAGTTAACATGGGGGAATGTTCAAAAAAATTTATAAACGGTTGGGATTTTGAAACCCAGGTAAAAGTTATGGAATCAATTATCAACGGTGAATAAAAACACGCCGCCCGAAAAATATTTAGCGCTCTATTTACCCTGGGGCCTGGCTTTGTTGTTTCAGTCCGACCCCATTTTATCCTATTTTATAGCATGGCTCGGAACAATTTTAATTTTTTATCTGACCTTAAGCGGTTGGTTAAAACCTTTACCAACTGACCTTACCATTGCGGAACAGTTAATGCGGCCTATTTTCCTTATGCAGATAATATTTGCAGGTTATATGTCATTCAGCTCAATTTTTTATTTCCTGAACCTGTTGGGATATGAGAATTTTCAAAAAGTAAATAATCCATTTTTTTTTATTGATCAGCAAAAAATAGCATTAACCGCACAATGCCAGCGTTACTATGTACTGGGCCACGCCGCTTTTGTTACAGGTATAGTGGCTTTTATGAAATATCCTGTAAAGCAAAAATATTATTTTGAAAAAGAAAAATTAGCCAATATCTTACTCATAACAGCTTTTGTTACATTGCCTGCATCCATATTGTTTTTAAAAGTTCCGGGGTTAAGCCAATTTTATGTTCAATTCAGCTCATTAAGTTTCATTGCCGGCACACTCGCACTGGCGTTCGCAATTCCACTGAAAAAACTGTGGAACACCGTTTTTTGCGTTCTCCTCTATTTATCTAATTTTTATGCAGCGCTCACGTCCGGATTTAAAGAACCTATTATTATAAGTGTATTAGTGTTAGGGATATTTTTATACCCTAATTATAAAAAGATTGTTCTTTTAACTTTTGTTCCGGCGCTGTTAATACTTTTTACCTTCCTTCCTACCTATAACACGGTATTTCGTGAAAATAACTGGGCAGGCGGCGTTGATGCCGATGACGCGTACAGGCTCGCCCTGGATGCTACCATTGAAAGCGAACAGACAGGCGACGATAGCAACTGGGGGTTTTTAGTTTACAGACTGAGCGAAGTTGATATGTTTACTGATTTTGTACAATCAACGCCAAAAAATGTTGACTATTACGGTTTACAATTGTTAAAGCAATCGGCAATAGCCATTGTCCCGCGCGCATTCTGGCCCTCAAAGCCCAGTACCGAAGAACTGGTTATGGAACGTGTGTATGATGCCGGGGTTATCAGGCGGGGATCAAATGTTTCTGCTAAGCCGGCTTTTATCGTTGATTGTTATCTTTCTGGCGGTACGATAGGTGTTTTTATAGGTTTGTTTTTATACGGTGCCATTGCCCAGTTAATTTCGCTTAAAGCTGAATATCTTTTTGGCGGGTACATATTAGGGACTGCACTGATATTCAGCGGGTTGTTTCAAATTTTTTGGCGGGGGCTTTCCTTTGAATTTATTTTCAATTCTGTTTTCTGGAGTTATGTAAGCATGCTGGCTATATTCCGGGTATTAAGATATACTAAAGTATTGAAAGAGATTTGAAGGTTTTACAGATATGTGCGGCATATAAACCGGCATTTACATACGGGGGCCCAACAATGTCAGTCTCTATGTTGAGCGAACAATTGGTTAAAGCAGGAGTTGATACTGAGGTTTTTGCCACCACCGCTAACGGAAAAAATGAATTGCCGGTGCAGCCGGGGCAACCGGTAAATGTTGATGGCGTTACCGTAACCTACTTTAAAAGGCTTACAAAGGACCATAGCCATTTTTCACCTGCCCTAATAAAAAAATTATGGAAAGAAGCCCCTGGGTTCCAGTTGGTACACATCCATGCATGGTGGAATTTGGTATCTGTACTTTCATGCCTGGTGGCTTTAATGCGTAAGGTACCGGTTTTATTATCGGCAAGGGGCACCTTAAGCCCCTACTCGTTTCAAAATAAAAATATAGGGCCGAAGTGGGTGGTCCATCATTTGCTTGGTAAATTCCTGCTGCGAAAATGCCACTTTCATGCTACATCCGAATGGGAAAGCGATGCTATCCGTAAGCTCGTTCATCCTAAAAGTGTTTTTATTATTCCCAATTTTGTTAAGTTGCCGGTACAAACCCAATTGCCTCAAAATGCGCCTTCATCTATTTTAAGGTTAATTTTCTTTTCAAGGATAGAAGAAAAAAAGGGCCTGGATATTTTGCTTGCCGCTCTTGCAATGGTTCCGGTTCCATATTATCTTACAATCGCCGGGGATGGTGATAAAAATTATATCGAACATCTAAAAACCACTGCTTGTAACCATCATATTGATGATAAGATCAACTGGATAGGTTTTCAACATGAAAACAAATTCGGCCTGTTGCATAATCATGATCTTTTTGTGCTGCCATCTTATGATGAAAATTTCGGAAACACGGTAATCGAAAGCCTGAGTGTTGGTACGCCTGTATTGATAAGTGAACAGGTAGGATTAGCTGATTACGTGCAAGACAACAAGCTAGGATGGCTGTGCCAAACAAATCCCGTTTCTATAAGTGAAGCGATAAATAAGATTGATACCGATAGGGCAGAACTTAGCCGGATAAGGAAAGCTGCCCCCGCAATTATTTATGAGGATTTTAACGAAGGTGCTTTAGTAAAAAAATATATTACCATGTACAATCAATTGATTAAGCAATGAACGGTTATAAAGATTACGGTTTTGATAATGCAGGCCCCACACATAACCTGGGCTATCAGCTACGTTCGTTGCTCCGGTTGATTGATAAAGAAAAGAACACGCATATACTTGATTTAGGTTGCGGGAACGGGTACCTGGTAAATTACTTAATTGAACATGGCTTTAATGCTTATGGCACAGATGCCTCGGAAAAAGGTATAGCAATTGCAAAAAAAACAAACGAAGGCCGCTTTTTCGTACAAAACCTTTCATCAAGCGCCCTGCCCCCTCAATTGCAGAATATTCCGTTTGATACCATTATAACTACCGAAGTAATTGAGCATTTATATGATCCCGAAGCATTTATTGCTTTTTGTAAACAACAATTAAGCCCCGGGGGCGAAATTATTATAACAACACCGTATCATGGCTATTTAAAAAATTTGGTTTTGAGTATATTTAACAAATGGGACAGCCATATAAATCCGCTTTGGCTGGGTGGCCATATAAAGCTGTGGTCAAAAAAAACGCTCAGCCAGGCTTTAACCAACGCGGGTTTTACAATTATGGCATTTAAAGGTTGCGGAAGGATGCCTTATTTTTGGAAATCGATGGTTATAAAAGCAAAAATATCTTGAACACCCAATTTTCATTCGTAATACTTACTTATAATGAAGAAATGCACCTTCCCAGGCTGTTGCAATCCA
The DNA here is from genome assembly GCA_036509935.1 of Mucilaginibacter sp. Taxonomy (GTDB): domain Bacteria; phylum Bacteroidota; class Bacteroidia; order Sphingobacteriales; family Sphingobacteriaceae; genus Mucilaginibacter. The sequence goes on along the minus strand of DATCES010000283.1, from coordinate 1,103 downwards.
TCAGCAGCCTGGATGTGCCGATATTTATATTGGATTCGGGCAGTACCGATAATACCATCACTATCGCTGCAAGCTTTGGAGCAACTATTTTGCAGCACCCTTTTGAAAACCATCCTAAGCAATGGGACTACGCGTTTAAAAAATTTAATATACAAACGCCCTGGGTAATTGGTTTAGATGCCGACCATATTGTAACATCTGAATTAAAGGAACACCTGATCAATTTTCGCGACGAAGATTACCGGCACATAAACGGCATATATTTTAACCGTAAAAACTTTTTTAAGGGCAAATGGATAAAGCATGGTGGCTACTACCCTTTTTACCAGCTTAAAATGATACGGTATGGCATAGGCTATTCCGATGTAAGTGAAAATATGGACCATCGGTTTGTGACACCGGGCAAAACAGTAATATGGAATGATGGCTATATTTTAGAAGAAAATTTAAAGGAAAATAAAATAAGCTTCTGGATCGATAAACATAACCGCTATAGCGACCAGGCGGCGCTGGAAGAAGTAGAACGTATGCAGAAAATACGGTCGCAAACGGTTAAGCCACATATCTGGGGATCGCCTGATGAGCGCAGGGCCAGCTTTAAACAATTGTGGTGGAAATTACCGAGGTATTCAAGGCCAATGCTATATTTTATTTACCGCATGGTTTTTCAGTTAGGCATACTTGATGGCCGCACCGGCACAATATTCCATTTTCTACAGGCCTTTTGGTTCAGGCTGGTTGTTGATATTAAAATTGATGAAATTATTCAGCAGCAAAAAAGTGTGCATATAACAAACAGGTACAATAAAAACGGACCTTTGAAATTTATACTCTCGTTTATTATTTTGTTTTCTGCTTTTTATTACTTTAACATATTATTTTTTAGTATCACATCCCTCGGTTCACATCACTACAATGCATTTATCGCTAATCATTTTAATTACATCAGCGGCTTGCGACGGGTACTATTACGTAGCAGCGCGCAAATACTTAACTGGCTGGGCTTTGCCGCCATTACCAATGAATATGACCTGTTAGTAGCAGGCCGTGGCGTTATTCAATTGGTATATTCATGCCTGGGTTTAGGGGTTATCAGTTTTTTT
>DATCES010000282.1:0-3245 GCA_036509935.1 Mucilaginibacter sp. | reverse complement strand
TATACCAAATAAAATACAGAAAATATTCCCGAAAAATACTACCAAAACCTATCATAAAAAAAAGGCCGTATCATGATTTATGATACGGCCTCTTCCCAAAAAAACTACAATTAAAATTTATCACCGCCCCGGATACTAACTACTTAATTAAAATATATTTATGTGCCAGGGTTTGTTTAATCTAAGCGATAAATGTACATGTTTTTAAGCTGAAAACGCAAATTTAATTTACGAAAAAAATATGATTTATGAAGAACAGATGAAATTTCGACAGTTTGACATTTTTTTATAGAAATAATCAGGCAAAATTCATGTAAATTTTTAAAAACACTTTGTGTAATACAAAAATTGGTGCGTATATTTGCCATCCCATCCAAAGGCGTACTTTGGATAACCGGAGTGGTAGTTCAGCTGGTTAGAATACGTGCCTGTCACGCACGGGGTCGCGGGTTCGAATCCCGTCCATTCCGCACTTGATAAATTTAAAAAGCCTGTGATCGATGATCGCGGGCTTTTTCGTTGAGATGCGGACTTTTTTCCCGAGATGGTTGAAAAACCAATAAAGGCCACGCAAATTTATGCTAAAGTTATGGATCATAAAATCAGCGAGGATATGCAGCTATTGAGAAAAAAGCTTGTTACGGGTTAATCAGGGGTATTCAGTTGTCAAGGAATCCTTGACAGTTGCCCCGAATGGCAAAAAGCGAACAGTTCGGAAAATCCGAACTGTTCGCTTTGAGTTGTTGCAAATATTGCAACAACTCAAAAAACCGAAAGGGTTCAAAGATGTGCATTACTATTAAACCGTCTGAATAAACCATCCCATGTTTACCGCTTAAGCAACCAACAGCGCGAGCCGGGTAAATAGTCAAGGCTCCCGATCCTATCATCAGGGGGCTCTGCATGGCCTTTACTTTTTATCCCGGCGGTGGGCTATCTTCGCGGATGTGGTGAATATGGGATAAGTGTATTGTAGGTACGACCGACGACGATAAAATCCTAAGATGTCATTATGAACAGAAATCTGCTGCATAAATTAATTATTTCAAATGAGTTTCCTTTTTAACTCATCTACATCCACCTTATAATTTTCACCAATTTGAACTCTTGTAGCTCCTAATTCGATTTCATTTCTTCCAATAGATGTGATGTGCATTGTACCTATTATAAACGAGCGATGTACACGCTTGAATGACGTTGCTGGCAATAAGTTAGCCAAGTATTTCATGGTCATATAAGTAATATAATTTCCATGCTTGGTGATGATAATGATGTAATCTTTTATAGACTGGGCAATTATAATATCGGCATGTTCCAATTTTACCAATTTACCATTTACTTTAAAATAGGTATGTGTAAATTGAGGTTCAGGTTGTGGCTGTATCTTTAAATATTTGGCCAAGCTTTTGCCAAACCGCTCATAAGTGATAGGTTTCAGTAAATAATCAATAGCCTCCAACTCATAACTTATAACGGCGTATTCAGAAAATGCAGTTGTGAAAATTACCGCGGGTGGGGTTTTAAGCGATTGTATAAAATCAATTCCGCTTAGTGACGGCATCTTTATATCTAAAAACATTAAATCAATCTGCTGCTGACTTAACACATCAAAAGCCTCAAGCGCATTAGAGCATTTTTTCAGTAGGCGCAAGTCGTTTGTTTTCAGGATGTAATCTTCCAAAATTTGCTGCGCTAATGGTTCATCATCAACTATAATACAATTAATCATGTGGTTTTAAATTTATGGTTAATCGCACCTCATAGCTATCATCACTGTCGATTATCTCCAGAAGGTGGTTCCCGGGATAAAGTAAATCCAATCTTTTTGCCGCATTTTCTAACCCAATTCCTTTATGCTCTTTGTTGGCAAGTGGTGTCTTGCTGTTTTTAGTTTCGAGGGTCAACTCATTTTCGATCAGACATATAATGATGTGTACATAGCCATTATCCATTTCTTCACGGATTCCGTGTTTAAAAGTGTTTTCGATAAAAGGCAATAGCAACAGGGGCTCTATCACCATAGTATTGTTAGTACCTTGTGTTTCAAAAATAATGTTGATCTTTTCTGAATACCGTACACTTTCAACTTCCGAATAATTTTTTAAAAAATCTATCTCCTGTTGTAACCCCACATTCTCGTTTGGAGAATTATATAATATGTAGCGCATCATTTCTGAATGGCGGGCAACAAGTGGGGCTGCCTTTTCTGATTGCCGCAGCGTTAAGGCATAAATATTGTTCAGCGTGTTAAAAAAGAAATGAGGTTGTAACTGCACTTTTAAGTACTTAAGTTCGGTCTTAAGCTGCTGCTGTGTAAGCGCATTCATTTGTTGTTCCTGTTTAGCCGATTTAATGAAATAAGCCAAAGCAAATAATACCATATATTCCCTTATCATATACGTGGTGCCTCCAAAATGAAGCAGTACTTTTGCATTATACCGTACATTTGCATTATTTATAATAGCTATCGGTAGAAAACTTAATTTAGATACCAGCCAGTTAATATATAGGTTGTAAAAGTTCAACAGTATTAAGTATAAAATAAGCAACAGCAAAAAATTTACATATCTCTTTTGAAAAAGGTATTTCTGAATAATGCCTTTATATAAAATCCACATGGGTATAATAGTTATAACTCCATTAATAAAACGCATTAATATATCGATATGATTCTGATGTAGAGGGATTACTGGTTCAGTAAGATTGAATTCAATGTCTGTCAATAGGCCAAACAAAAAATAATAAAACAGAAAAAATGCAATTTCAATAAGTAAAAATTTATCATTGAAATTGCGTTTGATTAGTTGCATAACTTGAAAGTAAACTAATATATTTCATCTATAGTATTTTTAAAAAAAATCTACCTCAATTTCGACTAAACCGCCTGCTTTTTCGACAAAAAGCTTTATTTCCTGTTTAGTCTAATTTATTGGGTGTTCGGTCTAATAACTCAAATTGGGTTCATCCAAGTAACTATGTTTGCATTCATAAAATATAATGATGAAAACTATAACACTAAGCGTCCTTATAGCAATTATAAATATTGGCTCTTTTGCACAAACCCCGACAACTATAATTGCCAACGTAAAAAAAGCCCAGCAAAATATAAAATTGGTAACGTATACTATGACACGAACTGATACATTGGTGACTGGGGATATCCGTAGCATGACAGGAAGCGTGACCATGCAGCCCGATCAATATGACAATGTTTTGGGTTTTTTATTCCACGCTCAACTTGATGG
>DATCES010000281.1:0-8267 GCA_036509935.1 Mucilaginibacter sp. | reverse complement strand
GAATAGAAAGAAATGGTTTTACCCTTTCAAAGGCAGCTATTTGCTGCGCCGGAGATAGCTTTACCAGCTGTTTTCTTGTAGCCGAACCGCCAGGCGTGACACGGAACACTATGGTGTATTCCCCGGTATTTATTAGCTTTTGGCTTTGATAGTACCTTAATCCCTTGCCATTTTCGTCATAAATAATTTCATTGGTATCCAAAGGCTCACTTCTTCTTATTACAGTTACAGTCCGTGTCAGTGTTTTTACATCTTTATTGCAACTTGATAAAACAAAAGTAACAATAATGATTAAAAGGGGTTTTATGTATGTTTTCATATCCATTTATAATTTGGTTTTTTTACCTAAATTTAGTTAAAATAATTGATTTTAGATTAACTATCTGCCGTAACCAACAACTTAATATCATCAAATTCATTTTTCTTTTCGGCCCATGCTATTCTAACATCGTAATCATCCTGTATGCCTAACCAAAACTTTACTGAATTGCCAAAGAACCGGCTTAACCGTATGGCCGTGTCGGCGGTGATGCGCCTGTTATGTTTAATTATTTGGGATAGCCTTGTTTGAGGGATGCCGGTTTCTTTCGCCAAACGATAAGGCGTAACGCCCATCGGTATCAAAAATTCTTCCTGTAATATTTCACCGGGATGAAATGCCTGCATTTCAATTTTTATACCATTATGATCTGATACTTCGTTATTATTCATAAAAGGTTAAAGCCTCCTGGGCTATATTTTTAGGAGTAGTGCAAAATGGCGTGTTATACCGATTATTTCTTGCTGTTAAGCCGCAAAGCCCTCTCTTTGCGTTTAGCATTTTTGGCTTTAATTTCCTGCATGATTTTTCTAAAGTCTGAAAGTTCCTGTTCTGTCCAGGGTACAGACTTGTTTGATAAATCTATGTCCTTATCATGTTGATATTTCACTTAACGAATTTACTGAAAAATTAGGTTGCTGTCAAATAAGTAGTCATTTTCCAATTACAGCAAAACAAAAAACATATCTTAGCCTGACAAAAATATCACATGAAACTTGACCGATATGAATTAAAATCCGACGATCAACTTACAACTTTTGATTTTTTAAGCGAAGGAACGAAAGGCAAAATTGAAAAGCTCATTCAATTTTCTGCTGTAAACCAGGATAATCTTTTTAATCTTGCCTTTGGAGACAGAAACGCGCTTACCGGTGACATTGATGACAGCATTGTAACCGATAACGGCGACAGCGAAAAAGTTCTTGCAACTGTTGTGGCTGCCATTTATGCTTTTTGCGACAGATTTCCAGAGGCATGGATTTATGCAACAGGCAGTACCGCAACCCGAACGCGGCTTTACAGGATGGGCATAAATAAATATTTTGAAATTGCCGAAGCGGATTTTGAAATTTTTGGCCAAACTCAAAATGAATGGGAGAGATACCGAAAGGGTAAAGATTACCAGGCATTTGTTATTCAACGGAAAAAAACTTAAATTTGAATCATGAAAAGCATTCTTGAACTGAACGACAAAAAGGTTCCGGTTGTTCGCGTAGACAAATCGCTGAACAAATATAGCGGCGTTGTGCTTTTTCCTGAAAAGGTTGAAAAAGCAAGACAAGCTTTTGAAAAACTTGGAGTTCCCGAGTTGAAAAAGCATAGCCATTAACAAAATTTATAGTAAGCCGCCTGTGTGGACACTTGGAACGGGCGGAGAAGCTTTAAAAACTTAGCAAGTCTTTTATTTTGTAGTAACTTTATTTAAAAATGAATAAATTACTAACCTTAATCTCTATACTCGTCATACAATTGGCTACAAAAGCCAACTGCCAACATCTTATTTTAAACGGAGATACACTTTCCTTTCGTTCAGATGTTCCTTTAAAACAATACCCAAACTTTGATATTTTATTACCGCAACTTAACAATCTTAGATCACAGGAGCCAATACGTTGTTTCGATTGTGGTCCTATTTACTGGAATGCTGAATGGACTGCGATTGAAAATGAACTGTACCTAACAGCCATCTATAGCAATTATGCTGATAAACCTACCCTAAAAGCTAATATAAATCGGCTTTTCAATACACATGGAGGAAAAATAAAAGCCAATTGGGTTACCACAGATTTGTGGGTAACTAAAGGCCGCATCATTCGTTGGCGGGATATCATACCCTTATATAAAACAGAAATGCATGTTTTTATTATAAATGGAAAAATAACAACAATAAAGGAGTTTAGCTACCCTACCAATAAACTAATTAATGGCAATCTGGATTCCCTGCAAAATTTCATAAACTCAAATATTAATTGGGCTAAGATTCCTGATCTAAATGGCCGGACAGTAAGGGTAATTTTGACATTTAATACGGGTGCGTCAGGAAACCCTGAAAACGTTAAGGTAATAAGGCCATTGGATGAGGTTGCCTGCTGTGACGAAGCAAAAAGGGTTGTTAGCCTGTTACCCTGGAGCGGCGATTATTGGCATGGCGAGGTACACCCGGGGCAATGGAGTTTACCGGTTACATTCAGCGAAGAAAACCGAAAAAAATATGTCCGTTAATTTTATGTAACAAAAACTGATAAGTCCCCCTCTCTGGTCGAAGTATGTCGAGCGGGGAGAGTGCGCAAAGGCTGCGTCGTCCCAAAATGTTTTAAGTTTTCAGCTTAAATAGTTGCCCGGATACGTGCGTAAGGTATTTAACCCCGCTATTATTAAGCTGAAAGCTTAAAATATTGTAGGTCTAAGTTACGCTTTGCTAAACTTAGACCAGGTTGGGTATAAAATACTGACAATTGTTTGCTTAGGACGGCACGGCGTATTTTTTCACTGTTGATAATTAAAGGATATAATTGAGGAAATGACGCCGCGACGTTTTCAAAATCGCTTAACATGCGATAAAGATTATCAACTTCTCTTTGGGTAAATTTATAAAGTAAATAATCTTTGGTAATTCCCTACTTGACTGTACCAAAGGAAATAATAAGGCTATTAATTGTGTTTGACTTGTTTTTTAGATTCTTTTATTAAGCCTTTTTCTTCGGCCATTTTAGTTAGTTTTTTTAGCCGTTCTTGTGATTTTTTTAGTTGGGCTTTAATGATTTCATTTTCATCAGAATTAGCGGGGGATAATTCTATATCTTCAATATCTACTTTTTCATTACGGTTGCTTTTTGGATGTTGGGTATCATCTGTAACAACTTGTTCAAATCCAGGCTGTGTTTGCATTAACTGGTTAAAAACCGTTACATGGTTAATCAACGGGACGATGTAATTAGAAAACCTCGTAGGCGCCATATTTTTGGCCAACAACGCCCTTGTATGAGTAAAAGCAATTGAAAACATAGTCTCTAATACATTAGGCGGCCACGCCAAATTATCGTCTTTAATAAATGCCTTTAGGTTATCAATACCAAATTTAGTCACAACAGTACCCGTGACAAAAACCTTCGTAGTATCGGTCCAAAAATCTACTCTAATGTTGTATTGAACCCAACTTTCTTCAACATCCGTGTGCAATCCCAATGAGTACCTAATTTGAACGTCATCCTGTTTTGGCTCATTCGCTTCTTCTACAAAAAACACACTGTCAAATACTCGTAAAACGTTAAAACCGAAAGGCGGAGATTGATTTTCCATTTGTATTTTGTCTTACTATAAAGTTACTTCTTCCTTAAAATTTGCACTATACTGAACTGTGATTTTTGGATTTTCTTTTAAATAATCCTCTAAACGACCATCGCAGGAAGTGTGTGTTGAGATGGCCGAATCTTTTATCACAGTCATCCACGCAATAGTATCAGAAGTTTTTTTTTCTGAAATTACATTACTAAAATTGTGTTTTTTTAGTCTCTTTAGTTCATCAAATTGAACTTCATTCTCGATGGATACGTAATTTATCTTAGCGATTTTACGTATTGACAGAGCTAAGTCTATTAATGTTTTCATAGTAAAATTAGATTCGCCTCGCAAAATTTGAGAAACTCTCCCTTTACTTATACATAATCTCTCTGCAAGTTGTGTTTGATTTATTTTTTCTTCTTCCATATAATAATGAAATTGTCTAAATAATTCATTTTGGGCTTTTTCAAACCAGTAAGCACGGCTACTTAGGATTTTTTCTCTTGGCATTTTGTTTTTCAGCTAAATATCGTTTTGTGATCGATTTATATCTATTTATCCCTTTATCTTGATCGGATTTTTTACCAGCATATATGATTATATAACCATTTTCATCCTTCAATATATACGCTCTTAGATTATCTGTTTTAGCTTCATATGTATCATCTATGCCTTTATATTTTCTCCATTTCCATTTAGGTACAATTTCTCCATTGGCCACATCATCCATAACTGCCTTCATTTCATCTAATTCACAAGCCCAATTTGTTTCATCTTCAATTTCCTTACAGAATTCATTCCAGTAGCAACGCTTGCGGTCAAGTCCAACCCTTTCTTCTAATATTTTAAAAAAATCAACATTTCCATTGACATCGTTTAAAATTTCTAATACAAATTTACTCATTTTTGTTTAGTTATAACTAAACTCTCGAATTTTAATTTAGGATTTTTACGAGGGCTTTACTAAAGTAGTTATAACATTGGAGATTATAGAATTATTTGTCTTTTTTCTTCGACCTATCAGTGACTATTCTTGGTATTGGCTTATACTCTTTCATACTTTCCTTAATCACTTTACCTAAATCTATAGCACCGGCTTCATATTTAGCGGCCAATTCCTTATCTGATAACCCTTTATTTTCTTTCATGCACTATTTAGCTATTAACGCTTTGTAGGTCAATCTATTTTCTGCCTTTAGTAAAGATATGCTGAATTTTTCATTATCTGAAAAAGTACGATTATTGTACCTGAATGCAAATTCCCCAACTCTGGCGCTCTGTGCCGTGAATTACGAGCCTAAATATAAAGGTAAGTAAATGTTGTACAAAAGATGGTAGTAGGCCTACCACAGTCGCTGTGCAAGCGGAGGCTGTAAACCAACTCTGGCGCGAGAATGCAGCGCAAAGGCCAAAAGATGTGGCGTTCTCTTGCCCCGCTAACAGGTGGCCGCTATATTGGGTAATGCCTTTTTATGTTTGTACTTTCTGACATACTTAAGTTCACATTGATAAACATGATTGATACCTTTCAGCGGGGCACGAGAACTCGGCGCTCATGCCATTGCGCTGCATTCCCCTCTCTGGTCGAAGTATGTCGCACGGGGAGAGTGCGCAAAAGCTACTTCGTCCCAAAATGTTTTAAGCTTTCAGCTTAAATAAGTGCCTGTATGGGTATGTAAGGTTTTTAGCCCTCGCAATTATTAAGCTGAAAGCTTAAAATATTGTAGGTCTAAGTTACGCTTTGCTAAACTTAGACCAGGTTGGGCACCGGGCGCGTATATTCTACCGCTACCGGCACATTTTACATACATTTTTACCCGTTTTTCATCAAAAAATCACAAAAAAACAGGATAAATCATCGGAATATTAGCGTTTTTACCGGGTTTTTAACGGTAAATGCATCGGTAAATTAATATATCAAAAAACCTATATGGTTAAATACCAGCATTTTAAATCCAAAATTTTGTTCCACTTGTTCCGTTTGTTTCATTTTTATTTTGTGGAACAAGCGTATTTGCCGCCAAAATTTGCTCACGTCCAATTATATCATTTTTACTTCGCCCTCCCGTAACTGACTCACCCCGTTGCCGTTATCCCCCAAAACACCCAACGCTATTTATGTAAATTCTTTGTGCCATAACTTGCTTTTCTTAAAAAATACCTAACTTCAAATTCTCAAAAAGCAAATTATCTATGGAAGACAAAAATGCCGGCCTCGTCCACGGGGTTCCTTGTGGGGGGCCAGAAATTGAACAGGAGCCGAAGGATAATTCACGTCGCACCTTCCTCAAACAATCTGCACTTATAACCACCGTTGCACTTACTCCCGGCATCGCTGCTAAGGCTGCGGATATGCATTTGGATGAAAAGATTGCCGGGGCCTTTGAAAAATTGTCTTTGAAAATAGAAGTGAACGGCAAAGCGATGAGCCTGATGGTGGAGCCGCGCTCCACGCTGCTTGACATCCTGCGCGAACAGCTTGACCTTACCGGCACCAAAAAGGGCTGCGACTACGGCCAATGCGGTGCCTGTACCGTTCATGTGGACGGCCACCGGGTAAACTCGTGCCTCACGCTCGGCGTTATGGTAAACGGCAAAAAAGTTACCACCATTGAGGGGCTTGCCAAAGGCGAAGTGCTGCACCCCATGCAGGAAGCATTTTTAAAATACGATGGTTTCCAGTGCGGTTACTGTACGCCGGGTCAGATCATGTCGGCCGTGGCTTGTATCCGCGAGGGCCATGCCAATTCGGAAATGGAGATACGCGAATACATGAGCGGCAATATCTGCCGCTGCGGGGCATACCCCAATATAGTTAACGCCATACAGGATGTGAAAGAAGGGGGGCAAGCCGTATGAAACAGTTTCAATACCTCCGCCCGGCCACGCAGCAAAATGTGCTGGAGGCTATAACCAAACCCGGCACAAAGATCATAGCCGGGGGCACCAACCTTGTTGACCTGATGAAACGCGGCGTTACCGCGCCCGATAAGCTGGTGGATATTAACCACCTGCCGCTAAAAAGCATAACGGCCACCAAAACCGGCCTGCACATCGGCGCTTTGGCGCTTAACAGCGTGGTTTCGGAAAACAACCTTGTACTGGCGAAACAGCCGTTGCTGGCAATGGCGCTTAAAGCCGGGGCATCGCCGCAATTGCGCAATATGGCAACCGTTGGCGGCAATATGATGCAGCGCACCCGTTGTTCGTATTTTTACGATACCACCATGCCCTGCAATAAACGCGCACCCGGCACAGGCTGCGGCGCGATGGAAGGCTATAACCGGATGCATGCCATATTCGGCGCAAGTGCGCAATGCATAGCGGTTCAACCAAGTGATATGTGCGTGGGTTTGGCGGCGCTGGATGCGATGATAATAGTAACCGGTAAAAAAGGCGAAAGGCGCATCCCGATGACTGAATTTCACCGCCTGCCGGGCGATCATCCTGAACTGGATAACCATTTGGGTAAGGATGAACTGATTATTGGTGTGGATATCCCTGATAACAACTTCTCCAAAAATAGCTATTACTTAAAAGTACGCGACAGGCAATCTTACGCATTTGCCCTGGTTTCGGTAGCAGCAGCTTTGGATATTAGCGGCGGCGTTATCAAACAGGCGCGTTTGGCAATGGGCGGCGTTGCGCATAAACCCTGGCGTTTGTTTGAAGCCGAAAAATCGCTGATCGGCAAACCTGTTTCCGATGACAGCTTTAAACAGGCCGCGCAAATAGCCATGCAAGGCGCGAAGGCATACCAATACAATGCCTTTAAATTAAGACTGGCCCCGGCTACAATTACCGAAGCATTGAAACACGCGGCGGGGATGGTGTAGCCTCACCCAACCCTCTCCTTCATAGAAGTCCTTCGGACAATGGAGTGGGCTAAAAGAACGTGTTGCAGCTAAAGTCCTTCTCCTTTGGAGAAGGATTTAGGATGAGGCGAACGAATACTTTAAATTAAAAAAACGCAATGGGAACCAAAACGTTAAACGCAGAAATAGCAGGCATAAAACGTGTGGACGGCCACTTAAAAGTTACGGGCGCCATAAAATATGCTGCCGAATATAATTTCCCTGACCTGGTTTATGGCGCATTGGTAAGCAGCACGATTGCCAAAGGGGCGATAACTGCTATAGACAGCAGGGCCGCCGGGAAATCGCCCGGCGTGCTTTCCGTAATCTCGCACCTGAATGCGCCCCAGGTACCGGGCTACGGGGAGCATGATATAAAAACCTTTAATGATAATAAAGTATATTTTAACGGGCAGCCCATTGTGCTGGTTATTGCCAATACATTTGAGCGCGCTAAATATGCTGCTTCACTAATAAAGGTTCAATACCAACCGGAATCGCATCAAACCAGTTTGGATGCCGGCCTGGCATATAGCTATAAGCCATTTGGCGACCGGAGCGATTATTTGCGCGGCGCGGCCAATGCGTATCATACCGCGCCTGTAAAAATTGACGCTGAATATCATACGCCAATCCATGTGCACAATGCTATGGAACCTTTTGCGATAACTGCCCTTTGGGATGGTGATAAGGTAACGGTTTATACCAAAGCGCAGGCTATTAAAAGCATGCAGCAGGATATTATGAATATGTTTAAGCTCCCCGAGCAAAACGTGCAGGTTTATTCAAAAGTGATCGGCGGTGCTTTTGGG
>DATCES010000280.1:0-5962 GCA_036509935.1 Mucilaginibacter sp. | reverse complement strand
ACTTTTTTGAGGAAGGGCGGAAATCGCGCATAGCCGGGTCGCATACCATCGACCGTACCATGTTTTACCGGGACGCGGCCAATATATCATGCCTGATCAGGAATAAGGGGGTTTGTGAAGCAATAGGTTCAGCCTGTGCTACCGGCCTGGGGAATATAGGGTATGCCTACCGGTTGATAAAATTTGGTTTACAGAACCGCGTAATTGCCGGGGGATTGGAAGGTACATCCTTAGAAACCTTTATCGGGTTTGACGGCATGCAGGTATTGAGCAAAGGTTTTACACCAGAAGAAAGTTCAAGGCCTTTTGATATTAACCGCAATGGCTTTGTATGCTCATTCGGCGCCGGGATTGTGGCCCTCGAAGAATATGAAATGGCTAAAGCCCGGGGCGCAAACATTTTAGCGGTAATTGATGAGTATTTCAACAATTCCGATGGTGACGGCGACATGTTTTACCCTTCATTTGCCGGCCAGCAAAGATTGTGGAAGGGATTGCTTGGCGATAAAGGATTAAAACCTGATGCAGTAAAAATGCATGGCACTTCAACCCCGGCAGGCGATGCTGTTGAATTATTAAGCGTGGTTGACGCTTTGGGCGAAGACGGTTATCATATATGCGCGCCAAAATCCCAGTTCGGCCACATGCTGGGCGGCGCAGGGGCGGTGGAGTTTATTACCGGTTTGCTGATGCTAAAAAACCAAATGGTTTTGCCATGCTTAAATTCTGTTACACTTAACCCCGAACAGGAGCCGTTTCAAAAACAAGATAGCTGGAAGGGCCCTGTAAAACCATTGGGGGCTTACAGGCATTTGGTTCCGCAAAAGGCCTTTGCTAAAGAGATTAACCGGGTGGCTTGTTTAAATTATGGATTTGGCGGCACAAACAGCGCCATGATGATTTCACGGGATGTTTAATATGATAAACAACAAAGATAAAGTTGCAGTAATTTTTGGTGTAAGGAACGAAAGTTCCATTTCATATAATATTGCGTTAAAATTGCATCAGTCGGGTTGTAAAGTTGCCTTAAGCTATGTTGCTGATACCAAGGATGAAGTTTTGTTTTTGATGCGGCAAAATGGCATGGACTGCAGCTTATCCGCAGAAGTTGATGTGAGGGATGAAGCCCGGATAACAGCCTTTATGCAAATGGTTTATAATACAGCCGGGCCGATTGACTATATTTTACATGGCGTAGCATTTGGCAATCAGCAGGTAATGTGTTACAGCCTGCCCGGAAGCGGCCCGCCCGCCCCTTCGTACCTTGATATCCCTTTTGAGGATTTAATGGATTCATTTAATATCAGCGCGTATTCATTGCTCAGGATATGCAGGGTTGCAAAGCCCCTGCTGGCAAAAAACGCTTCAATTTTAACGCTCACGTATAATGCATCGCAAAGGGTATTTCCCGGGTACGGGGGTATGGCAATAAATAAAGCCGCGCTCGAAAATATTATGATTTACCTGGCCAGTTATTTCAGGGATATAAATGTGCGGGTAAACGCTATTTCTGCCGGACTGGTGATGACCACCTCATCGGGAGGGATAAACGGGGCGCGAAGACTAAGAAAAATAGGGAAATTTACCGCCCCCCTTGGCAATATTGATACCGGTGATGTAGGCGATACCGCCCTTTATTATTTCTCGGACTTGTCAAAAAAAGTAACCGGCAACCTCCATTTCGTCGATGGTGGTTTTAACATTATGGGGATTGGCGTTGATGGGGAATAAAATGTTGAAAATTCCGGTTGAACTTGCTGCCGCAAAAAATTTTGCCGTTGGCAATGACCTGGTTTTTATCCCTGATTTTAAATCCTCATTCAATAACCTTTTCAAAAATAAAGTTTATACACCTGCCGAAATAACTTATTGCGACAGGTTTGATGATGCCGTGTTGCGTTATGCATCCACATGGGCGGCAAAAGAAGCTGTTTACAAAGCAATTAAACAAATAGACGCGTCAACCCTGGGTTGGCAAAAAATTGAAATAATCAGGGATAAGCCTGCTGGCCCGCCCCGGGTTATCATTCATAAACATCCGGGTATGTTTAAAATAAGTTTAACTATTTCGCACGATGGTGATTATGTTTGGGCTATAGCTTTAATTGACCCCAATTTACATATTAAATGACCGGCCATTATTTTGAAAATGATTTGGTTAACCTTCACTATTATAAGTTTGGCGAAGGGCCTAAAAATATGTTATGCTTCCACGGTTACGGGATGCATGGCAAACAGTTTAAAATTATAGAAAGCTCCCTGGGTTCAAAATATACGTTTTATGGTTTCGACCTTTTTTTTCATAAAGAAACCCGATTAAAAGACCAGGGTTTATCCGCAGTAAAAAAGGGGATAAGCAAGAAAGAATTGGCTGCACTATTTGCCGGCTTTTGCAAAAGCGATGGGATTGAGCGTTTTTCGGTAATCGGTTATTCAATGGGCACCCATTATGCCACTATAATTGTTGAAGAGTTGGCATTTATGATTGATGAATATATTGTTGCAGCCCCATCCTGCTTAAATCCGGGCAAGCTGATCCCTTTTTTCAGCAAAAACAAAACAGGAAATAAAATTTTAGAAAAACTGGTGCTCAACAAAACAGTATTAACCGGTATGCTTAAATTGTTCCGGCGGCTCAGGTTTATAAACAGCGGGGATTATAAAATTTTGCATAGTGAGATTGGAACCGCCGGGCACCGGTTTAATTTTTACGCCTGTTTTACTTACCTGCGCTTCCTTGAAACTGATGAACCCCGTTTATTAGAAGTGATTAATAAGCAAAACATAAAAAGCATTTTTATATTTGGCAAACGCGATAAGTCGTTTCCTCCCGGTATTGGGCGGGCGTTTATCGCGAAACTGAAACAAGCCGAAATAGTTATATTAGATGAAAGCCACGAAATGATAAAAAGGAGTTTCGCGGCATCATTAACCGATCTGTTATTATGATAATCAAGGCAAAACCACTTCCTTTTTTCCTGATCAGGTTGGGCGCGGTATTACTGATCTGGTTTTTCAGGCGGCGTTTTAATAAGATGATCCTAAATGAGGTTGAAATAAAACCAGGCCATTCCTATATATTAATGTGCAATCATTTTGGTTTTCTGGATGGTTTTTTTGCTATTTACTTGTGTTTTAAATTCATCAATAAAAAACAAAAGTTAAAAGGTTTATACACCATGTCGGTAAAAAAGCAGATGGAAAAAAACAGGTGGCTAAAATATACCGGTTCCTTTTCCGTAGAACCCGGCACCCGGTCGGTAGATGAAACTTTAACCTATGCGGCCGGTATATTAAATACCCCCGGCAACATCCTCATCTTTTATCCCCAGGGAAACCTGGAATCGCAATACATCCGGTATATTGAGTTTAAAGAAGGTATTTATGACATAGCAACCCGTACCAAAGGCGATTGCCAGTTAATTTGGAGCAGCAACCTGATAGAATATTTTGAAAGCACCAAACCATCGGCTTATTTTAACCTGTTAGATTGCGGCACCACCCATAAATTTGATTTTGAGGCATTGAAGGACAAAGTAAATAAACATCATTTGCAGGCGATGAAGAAAAATGTAAGGTTTACAAAGGAACCGGGGGATTTAACCTAATGATTATTTCCCGAATCCGATGTCGAACATCTCCTTCAAAGGACTTCTATGGACAAAGGACTCCTTTATACTTAAATCAAACTAATACTTCCCCACAATGACTTTGTAAAACTGTTCAAAATTCAAATATTGATTAGCCAATTGCAGTAATTGATCAGAAGTGACAGTTTTTACGACTGCCACATACCTATCATAATAATCATAATCCAAACTTGCGAAATACAGGTTCTTAAATTTATCAGCGTGAGAAAAAACGTTCTCCAAACTGCCTAATAAGGATCCCAGCATAAAATTGCGCACCAGCGACAATTCTTCATCCGGGATAAGGTCGCTTCGCAATAAATTAAGTTCTTTTTCAATTTCGCTGATTGCAGCTTTGCAAACATCGGCACCCACCTCTGTCGCAATGAACAGCGAGCCGCTTTGCTTTAACGAGGACATTCCGGAACCTATGCCATAAGTATAACCTTTATCTTCACGGATATTGGCCATCAGCCGCGAACCAAAATAGCCGCCCAAAACGGTATTTAGTACCTGCAAAGCCGGAAAATCAGGGTGTGTACGGTTTATAACCGGGATCCCCATCCTTATTGCAGACTGCAGCGCTTCGGGCTTTTCAGTAAAATAAAAACGTTCGCTTGCCTGTTCTAATCCTGGCTGGTTAATATCGCTTTGTATAGTGCCGTTTTTCCAGTCCTTATCAAACGTGTTTGTTATAAGGTCAAGGATATTTGGTTCAATCTTTCCGGCAACAATAATGGTGCAGTTGGCAGGCTGGTACATTTGTGCAAAATGAGCCAGCATATCCCCGCGTTGCAGGGTTTTAAAAGTACCGGCATCAGCCCCCAATCCATATAAGGTATTTCCGTATAATGCTTTGTTAAAAATACGGCGGGCAACAAAATCATTTTTCTCCAAACTCACCTGCAACTTTTGCTGCTGGTTGCGGATAAAGGTTTCCAGTTCCTTTTCGGGGAAAACAGAATCTGTAATAATATCCTTAATAACAGGCAAGGTATGCTGCAAATGCTTGTTCAGGCTGTAAAGCGTAACCTGCGAATTGTCGTAACCATAATCAACCTGTAAAAAAGCGCCGTAAAAATCAACTTTATCAGCAATTTGCGATGCGGTTAAACTGCTTGTACCCTCGGTAAGCATGGCATTCACTGCAATATTCAGCAATGGCTTTTCCGGGTTAAAACGCTGGTTGCCGAATATCCATTCAATACGCACCAGTTCCTGGTCGCCGGAGTTAAAGCAAAATACATTGCAGCCGTTACCCAGTTTTTGATGGGCAGGTTTTATCAGGTTTATATTATCAATCGCCCTGAATTCAGGGGCTGTTTTTCGCTGTAACGTCATTGGGTCATTAGTCATTGGTCATTTTTTTACGGGAATTCTGAAAATTATTAAATTCTGTAAATTCTGGTTCAGAGCGCTTTCTCGGCGAGGTAAATCAGTGTTGTAGAATTATCTTTCCTGAATAACTGATTAGCCAGTTGCTTTATCTGTTCTTTAGTTACAGCAAGGTATTTTTCTGTTTCATGGTTCAGCAAGCCGGCATCGCCCAGCAGTTCAAATTGTGCAAGGTTCATGGCTTTGTCCAATAATGCCATTTCCGAAAAGATCGTGGTCGATTCGGTCTTGTTTTGCACCTTGGTAAGTTCATCAGCCGGTATATATTCCGTTTTTAACCGTTCCAGTTCTTCCCATATTGCAGCTTCGGCAGTTTCAATACTCACATTTTCGGTCGGTTTGCCTTCAAATACAAATATGCCTTTGTCCAGGCTCCCCGTCATATAGGCATGCACTTCGCTAAACAGTTGCTTTTCTTTAACAAGGTTGCGGTACAAGCGCGAAGAATTGCCCCGGGACAGGATATCGGACATTAACTCGGCAACATAATAGCTCTCATCCAGCCTGCCACCCATCAGGAAAGCGATATACACATCATTAAGCGGCACTTTGGCGGTTACTGTTGCACGGCGTTCTTCGTTCTGTTCAGGTTCCTGCGGTAAATTACGGTGGTATTTTTCCCCGGCAGGTATTGGCCCGAACCATTTTTCGGCCAGCCTTTTAACCTCCGCGGTTTTCACATCGCCGCCAACAATCATAATTGCATTTTGCGGATTATAGTGCTTTTTAAAAAACGCTTTTACATCTTCAATTTTTGCATCTTCAATATGTTTGATTTCCTTGCCGATAGTTGCCCATTGATAAGGGTGCTTTTTATAAACCATTGGCCTTAATTTGAGCCAAACATCGCCGTAAGGCTGGTTAAGGTAGCGCTGTTTAAATTCCTCAATTACTACATTACGCTGTACTTCAAGGCTTTTTTTGCTGAATGCAAGGCT
>DATCES010000279.1:0-3471 GCA_036509935.1 Mucilaginibacter sp. | reverse complement strand
ACCAAAAGGTAACCCGCAATTTATTGCTTTACCGCTATAAACAATTAGGGAAAGCTATTGAGAATGCCAGGTTGCTGGGTTTTAATAATGGCGCGGCCTTGTACCCGATGGTTACCATGGACGGCACCGAATGTCATAATGAGTGGGAGATCACTTTTGAAGAGATACACCGTAACGGCGCAATTGCCTATGCCATATTTAATTATGTGCGTTATACGGGCGATGAAGGCTACCTTGCTGATTTCGGTTTGGAAGTATTGGTCGCCATTGCGCGTTTCTGGGCGCAGCGGGTAAATTGGTCTGATGTAAAGCAGCAATATGTAATGCTTGGTATAACAGGCCCTAACGAATACGAAAACAATGTAAACAACAACTGGTACACTAATAAACTGGCCACGTGGTGCCTTCGGTACACTATAGAAGTTGCTGCAAAAGTAAAAGCGGCCAATCCTGAAAAATATGCTGCCCTGGTAAATAAATTAAGCTTCAACGAAGCCGATGAAACCTCGAAGTTTAAGGATATAATTGCAAAAATGTATTTCCCGTTTGAAGAAAAACACCAGGTTTTTTTACAGCAGGACGGCTACATGGATAAGGAACAGCTACTTGTTAAAGATTTGCCTGCTGCTGAGCGGCCTATCAATCAAAAATGGAGCTGGGACAGGATATTGCGTTCCTGCTATATAAAACAGGCTGATGTTTTACAGGGAATTTATTTTTTTGAGGATGAATACGATATCGGTACTATACACCGCAATTTTTATTTTTACGAGCCACGCACCTTGCACGAGTCATCATTGTCGCCTTGTGTACATGCTATTTTAGCTGCCAAATTAGGCGATGAAGAGCGGGCCTATCAACTATATCTCCGTACCTCGCGGCTTGATCTTAACGATTATAACAACGATACCGAAGACGGTTGTCATATCACCTCAATGGCAGGTACCTGGATGTCGGTTATTGAAGGGTTTGGCGGTATGCGGGTACGCGATGGCAAACTTTCATTCCGTCCCTTTCTTCCGGCAAAATGGAGGTCGTTTTCGTTCCATATTGGTTTCCGGGGCAACTTACTCAATATTAAAGTAAGTATGGATGGCGTGCACATCAAAAACCTTTCGGGTAATGAAACCACTGTACTGGTTTATGATAAAGCGCAATTGGTAAAAGCAAACGATCAGTTGCAGGTTGATGCATCATTGATTATACATAAAATGGAACAAACGCCAACAGGCCGTAAACTTATCATCTACCAGTTACTGCCCCGCTTATTCGGCAATAAAAAAACTTTAAACAAAACCTACGGCTCCATTGAAGAAAATGGGGTTGGCAAGTTTAACGACATCAGCGATAAGGCACTGCAGGAAATTAAAAAAATGGGCTTGACCCATGTGTGGTTCACCGGGGTAATTGAACATGCCACCATGACCGATTATTCTGCATTCGGTATAAAACCCGATGACCCTGATGTGGTAAAGGGCCGTGCCGGTTCGCCTTATGCAATAAAAGATTATTACGACATTGACCCCGACCTGGCCGTTGATGTAAAAAACCGCATGGGCGAGTATGAAGCACTGATAAACCGCACCCATGCCAATGGCCTCAAAGTAATAATGGACCTTGTGCCGAACCACGTGGCGCGCACTTATGCATCGGATGTTAAACCGGCGGGCGTTCGTGATTTCGGTCAGGATGACGATACAACAAAATCTTTTGACCCCAAAAATGATTTTTATTACGTGCCGGGGCAATCATTTGTGGTACCGCCGGGATATAATCCGGGCGGTGATGATTTCAAAAGCCCGCTGAAAGATGGCCGCTTTGATGAAAACCCCGCTAAAGCTACCGGGAACGATGTATTTAGTGCAACGCCGGCAATCGATGATTGGTTTGAAACCATTAAACTGAATTATGGTGTTGATTATCAAAATAGCCTAATCCCGTATTTTGACCCTATACCGCCCCTTTGGAATAAACTATTTGATATTTTACACTACTGGGCTGCCAAAGGTGTTGATGCTTTCCGTTGTGATATGGTTGAGAAAGTGCCTTTTGAGTTTTGGGGATGGGTGATCCCTAAATTAAAAGAAGTGCACCCCGAACTGGTTTTTATCGGCGAAGCTTATAAAACCAATCTTTACAATGCATATCTTACTATAGGTAAATTTGATTACTTGTACGATAAGGTGGGTTTGTACGATGCCATAGAACGTCTTACCCGCGATGAACCCAATGCCACAACGTGGGACATCAACCGCGTATGGAACCAGGACTGCAAGGGCATTGACAGCCACATGCTGCGTTTCATGGAAAACCATGACGAATTGCGTATCGCTTCGCCGTGTTTTGCCGGCAATCCCTGGTTAGCTGTTCCCGGAATGATAGTTACGGCAACTTTGTCAACCGGCCCGGTAATGGTATATTTTGGGCAGGAAGTTGGCGAACCCGCAACCGGTTTTGCAGGTTTCGACCCCGGCGGGGGCCGCACCACTATCTTTGATTACGTTGGGGTGCCCGAACATCAGAAATGGATGAATAATGGGTTGTTCGATGGCGGCCAATTATCGGATAGCCAAAGAAAACTGCGCGATTTTTACAGTACCTTATTAAACGCGGTTCGCAATAACGAGGCTTTAAATTCCGGGAAATTTTGGGAACTGATGCTGGCCAATGAGTGTCAAAGCGGCTTCGACC
Source organism: Mucilaginibacter sp. (assembly GCA_036509935.1). GTDB lineage: Bacteria > Bacteroidota > Bacteroidia > Sphingobacteriales > Sphingobacteriaceae > Mucilaginibacter. Next base: position 780 of record DATCES010000279.1, on the reverse strand, counting down.
AGCGTTTGTATATCTTTCTTCGTTATACCGGCAAACAACGTATATTAGTGATAACCAATTTTAACCGCAGCGAACGTAGTTTACAAGTTAAACTACCTGTGGATTTGTTGGATCAATTGAATTTAAGCGGTAAGATACAGTTTATTGATTTGTTGAGCGGCAATAAATATAATACTTATGATATTGGAGAGGGGGTTAACATTACGCTGCCGGCTTCAAGCGGAATGTTGCTGCAATTTTAATTGTCTGAACCGGAATTTTTAGAATTCATGAATTACTGGAATTTAAAAAGTCGGATAAGCATTTTTTTAATTCTAAAAATTCAACGAATTCGGGTTCAGACAAAAAATGACCTAATGACCTAATGAACTAATGAACCAATAAAATTATGGCAACAATAAGTATAAACCGGAAACCGAACCTTAGCTTTTGGCAAATCTGGAACATGAGCTTTGGCTTTTTAGGTATTCAGTTTGGATGGGCGCTTCAAATGGCCAACATGGGCGCAATTTATGAATACCTGGGCGCCAAACCTGATAACATACCCATGCTTTTCCTCGCTGCCCCTTTAACTGGTTTATTGGTTCAGCCAATTATTGGCTATTTTAGTGACCATACCTGGCACCGTACGTTGGGCCGCCGGAGGCCATATTTTCTGGCCGGCGCTATACTAAGTACAATTTGTCTTTTTATAATGCCGCAATCTTCCGCTTTGTGGATGGCCGCAGGTACGCTGTGGATTTTGGACACATCGATCAACATCAGCATGGAACCCTTCAG
>DATCES010000278.1:0-4737 GCA_036509935.1 Mucilaginibacter sp. | reverse complement strand
CCATCAATAGGCTTTAATTATTTATTTGATACCGGCCTGTTACATAAAATATTCCCGCAAATGACGGCCCTTTACGGTGTCGAAATTATTGACGGCAAGGGGCATAAGGATAACTTTTATCATACCTTGCAGGTATTGGATAATATTTGCGGAACAACCAACGATTTATGGTTGCGCTGGGCCGCTATATTGCATGATATTGCCAAACCTGCCACCAAACGTTTTGAACCGGGCCATGGCTGGACTTTTCACGGGCATGAAGACAAGGGGGCACGGATGGTCCCTAAAATATTTACACAGTTAAAACTGCCGCTTAATGAAAAAGTGAAGTTTGTGCAAAAAATGGTACAGCTTCATTTACGGCCTATAGTCCTGGCGCAGTCTATTGTAACCGACTCGGCGGTCCGGCGTTTATTATTTGAGGCGGGGGATGATATTGAAAGCTTAATGCTGTTGTGCAAAGCAGACATCACCACAAAAAACGAATACAAAGTAAAAAAATACCGTCAGAATTTTGAACTTGTACAACAAAAATTAAAGGACGTTGAGGAGCGCGATAACATGCGCAACTGGCAGCCGCCGGTAACCGGGATTGACATTATGCAGCTTTTTGGCATAAAAGAGGGCCGCGAAGTGGGGATTATTAAAAACCAGATACGCGAAGCCATTTTGGACGGCGAAATCCCGAATGAGCGCGGGGCTGCTATTCAATATACCATTAATAAAGGCAAAGAAATTGGCCTGATAGTTGCTGGGGAGTTAATTTGATTTCGGAAATAAATCCGAAATCGATCCGCTAATCAGCGGACGAAATCCGAAATTAATCTAAAACATTATTATTTTTGTAAAAATCTACTAAAAAATGGCGCTATACAGGTTCAGGGTTACTTTTGAAGACTATGATGATGTAATAAGGGAGATCGATGTGAAATCCAATCAAACATTTGAGGACCTTCACCGGGCAATCCACCAGTCAACAGGTTATAATCCGGAATATCCTTCATCATTCTATATCAGCAATGACCAATGGACAAAGGGTGAGGAAATTACTTATTTGCCAAACCAAAAAAGGATTGACCGGCGTGTGCCCCTTATGGATAGGGTGAAACTGCTTAGTTTTATTGATGACCCGCACCAAAAATTTTACTACACATTTAATTTCGACCGCCCTTTTGATTTTCACGTCGAGTTGATGAAAATTATACTGGAGGAAACACCTGGCCTTATTTACCCTGCCGTTATAAAATCTGTTGGCGAAGCGCCAAAACAATTCGGCAATGTACTAAGTGCCCCAACTGCCCCGCCGGAGGGCGATGATTTTGATTTTCTGCATGAAATGGGCCTAAGTGAAGAAGATACGGAGGATTTCACAGAAGTTACCGAAACAGGCGGGGAAGTGGAGGATGAAGACAAAATAGCGGATGAAGATGAAGACGAATTTGGAACCGGGTTCCCTGATGATGACGGGTTTGAGGATGAACCAAAGCTGCCGCATGGGGATGATTTTTAGTTTAGTTCATGGTTCATAGTTGTTGCAATAAAACGTTCATGGTTCATAGTTCATGGTAGCTGCAACAAAATGTTCATAGATCATAGTTCATGGTAGCTGCGCTAAAAAGGTTTATGGTTGATATAGTTCATTTTAGCGTTAGGCCTGTTGTTAAATAATCTTTTTTTACTGTGACCAATCTATCAAACTATCAACTATGAACCATTAACCATGAACAATGAACAATCAACTCCTGGTAATTACCGGCCCTACTGCATCAGGCAAAACGGCTACGGCAATTGAATTGGCAAAACATTATAAAACCGTTATAGTTTCCGCCGATTCACGGCAGTTTTACCGCGAAATGTCCATCGGCACCGCAAAACCTACCGATGAAGAACTCGCCGCCGTTAAACACTATTTTATTAATTCACATTCCATAACTGAAAGCTTTACCGCGGGGGATTATGAAAAAGAATGCCTGGGCTTACTGAACGATCTTTTCAAAATTCATGACGTGATTGTGCTGGTTGGCGGTTCCGGCTTGTTTATTAAAGCTGTGTGCGAAGGGTTTGATAACTTCCCGGATGCAAAGCCCGGCGCACGGGAAAAATTAAACCAGGAATTTAATGAGAAAGGGATTGGCCATTTACAGGAAAAATTAAAAATAGCGGACCCTGAATACTACGAACAGGTTGACCTTAATAACCCACAGCGGGTGATACGGGCGCTTGAAGTGTTTGAAACTTCGGGCAAACCATTTTCATCCTATCGCAAATCTAACCTGAACAAACGGCCGTTCAGGATTATAAAATTGGGGCTAAACTTACCAAGGGCGGCTTTATATCAGCGCATTAACCGGCGGGTTGACGATATGGTAAAGCAAGGCCTGGTTGAAGAAGCAAGGTCGCTTTTACCATACCGGCATTTAAACGCCTTAAATACAGTTGGCTTTAGCGAACTGTTTGATTACTTTGACGGAAAAACCGATCTGCCGACAGCTATCGGATTGATAAAGCAAAATACCCGCAGGTTTGCCAAAAGACAGTTAACCTGGTTTGGAAAGGACAAGGAAATTATTTGGCTTGATGCCGATAAGAAGAATTTGGTAGAGGATGTGCTTTTACTTATCAATTAATATAACCCCATCGGGGTTACAGGTCGGTAGAAAATAAAAAATAAAAAACGTGTGCCGTAGGTACAAAACCCACAACGTTGCATACCTACGGCATGCCAAATGTTCTTTAATTGTATTTTCTACCGACATTTTGCACCTACGGCGCATTTTAAAAATTTCATATTTCGTTAACTACTTTCTGCCCACCAATTAGCTTACCCAACTCTTCCTTAATGGCACTAACTTAAGATAAAAAGTGTATATTTGATTTAAATCAGACATCAAATGACACCAAACCATTCATTAGACTTGAGCTTGCAATTGCAAAACTTGATTCGGACAGACCTTTTACAGCAAATCAGTATGGAATTTCCATTTGAACTAATTGAAAGTAATGCAAATAACGATCGCGAAGGGTCCAAAAAACGGGACAGGGTTTTCAATGAAGGAAACACCCTGCTTACTATGTTAGCTACTGCTGTTAATGAAGATAAATCGCTAAAGCAATCGGTTAACATATTTAAAGAAATTTTTGAAAACCGGGGCGAACATATAGTGAAAAAGGAAAGGGAGGAGTTGGAAAATAAACGACAAACCGATATTACTATTGATAAAAAGATGGGGCGTCCCAAACTTTACCAATCGCAATTACCCAAGAGTAAAACGCAGCCGGTATCAGACAATACGGCTGCCTATACTAAGGCACGCGGGCGCCTTGAGTACAGTTTGGTACAGCAGGTATTCGATTATTCAAAAGACTTCACCGGCATCGCGCAGCCGCTCTGGCATGGAATGAAAGCCTATAATACGGATGGCACCTATTGTCAAATGCAGGATAGTGAAGAGCTTCGAAAAAAATACTATGTTAAAGAGGGAGACGGTTCCTATCCGCAACTCTTATTACAGGGTATTGTTCAGCAAGGGACTGGTCAAATAATATGTTTTGAGGTGGGTACCCGCCATCAATCAGAATTGGAGTTAATTGCAAAACAAATCGGCCAGCTACCTAAAGGCAGCCTGTTGCTGGCAGACGATTTATACAATAGCTATGCTATCTTCGCAATGATACAACGCCAGGGATGCCATTTAATAGTTCCCGGGAAAAGAGATAGGGCATATAAGGTTATAGAAAAGATTGCCGACGGTGATGAAATTGTAGAGTTAAGCCGAAATATACCCAAATGGTGGAAAGAGGATTGGGAGTTACCCCAAAAACTGCTCATGCGCAGGATCACTTTCCTGTCACCTGCAGACGGAGAAACTGAATGGGTACAATATACTACCCTGTTAGATAAGCATATCACCAAAGCTGATATCATTGCAAAATATTTAACCAGATGGGATATTGAAATAACCATCAGGGAGATTAAAACTTTGATGGATATAAATGTCATCAGAAGTAAAAGCGAGGATATGGTATTAAAAGAACTCACGATAGCACTGACCGCATATAATATGATGCGGAAGATAATAGCAAAGTCGGTTGAGAAAACTGACCTTTCCCCCCAGGAGAATATCATTCAAGAATTCTTTGAGGCTAATAAGACAGTACTTATCGATAAGAAAGGAAGAATATACAACCGATGGTCTCCTGGAAGATATGGACAGGCTGCTCAATCAAATTAGAAAACAAACCATACCAATACGGCCTAACAGGCATTATAACAGGAGAACTAAAGTTGGAAACTACAGGAAATATAAATAATAAAATGCTTAAGTTAGTGCCATTAAACTCTTCCTGGGTCATTTGCCGTTCTATACGGGTTTGCTTGATGGCTTTTCCTATCAAGTCCATTTGCAATTCAAACTCAAATCTGTCCCTGTCCTGTGTACCAATTTCTCCAATAAGTTTATCCTGAATTTGATCCAATGTGTATGTTTTCATTTCCTTTTCTTATAACGAAATTATTAATATTGAATCAAAACCTACCGCAAAAGCGTCTGCAAATAAGCCCCATAGCCGCTTTTTATATATTTGGCAACCAATACTTTTAACTGGGTATCATCAATAAATCCCCGGCGATAAGCTACTTCTTCGATACAGCCAATTTTTGTAGCCTGCCGTTTTTCTATAACCCTTACATATTCCGAGGCATCGCTTAACGAATCAAAGGTACCGGTATCCAGCCAG
>DATCES010000277.1:0-7407 GCA_036509935.1 Mucilaginibacter sp. | reverse complement strand
AGTTATTGGTATTTGAATAATGATGCATAAAGCGCTCCGCCAGCTAAACAGGAACAGGATGACAATAACAGATACCATAATCAATTCTTCAATTAAAGTATGCTTTACCGAATTGATGGCGTTTTCAATTAATTCACTCCTGTCATAAGCGACATGAAATTTAACGCCGGGCGGCAAGCCTTTTTGCACATCATTCATTTTAGCTTTAACAGCTTTTATAACCTGGTCTGCATTTTCACCGTAACGCATAACCACTATACCGCCAACAACCTCCCCATCGCCGTTTTCATCAAATATCCCCAAACGGAGGTCGCCCCCCATTTGTACGGTTGCAATGTCTTTCATACGTACCGGGATGGTGTTGATAACGCCGATCGGAATATTCTCAATATCGCTTATGTTTTTAATATAGCCCAGCCCGCGCACTATGTAGCCGGTACCATTCATTTCAAACTTTCGTCCGCCCACATCATTATTGTTACTTTTTACCGCTTTTAAAACCTGTGAAAGCGGTATGTTATAATAGTTTAGTTTATTGGGGTCAACGGTAATCTGGTATTGCCTTTGAAATCCGCCAAATGAGGCAACCTCGCTTACGCCGGGTACGGTTTGCAGCCCCAGCTTTATATACCAGTCCTGCAAGGCACGCTGCTCCCCCAAATCCATACCTTTGGCATCAAGGGTGTACCAGAATATATGGCCAACACCGGTGCCATCGGGGCCCAGCGTTGGGGTAATACCCGGCGGCAGCGAATGCTGTGCATAGTTAAGCCTTTCCAGCACCCGGCTGCGTGCCCAGTATACATCTGTATTGTCATCAAAAACAATGTAAACAAAGCTCATCCCGAACATGGATGTTGCGCGTATGGCCTTTACTTTCGGGATACCCTGCAGGTTGCTCACTAAGGGATAGGTAACCTGGTCTTCCATTACCTGCGGGCTGCGGCCATCCCATTCGGTAAAAACAATAACCTGATTTTCCGACAGGTCCGGAATTGCATCAACAGGGTTTTGGCCTATGGAATAAACCCCCCAGCCAAACATGGCAATAGCAATCAGCAATACGATATACCTGTTTTTTAAAGAAAGTGCAATAAGTTGATTGATCATCTTTATTGGTTTATATACCCGGAAAAAAGCTCCTGGCATGTTTAAATTTACATACTCATCTTGCCGGGTTTCTTAGCGGTTACCTTTTTCACCAGGGCCATTCCGCATTTAGGGCATGTACCCGGTTTGTCGCTTAACACTTCCGGGTGCATTGTACAGGTGTATTGTACTGTTGCCGGCTTACCCTTTTTAGTTTTGGCAGTGTCGGCCAATGTTTTACCAATTGGCGGGTGTGCGGCAAGTGCAGTCATGCCGCAGAAAAGAATGGCGATAGCCATAAAAGTTGCTTTTTTCATTTGTTTTAAAAATTAAAAATGGATAAATGGCACAAGGCCGGGCCTCACGCGTTAACTATAAAATAAGATGATTGCTTTAAATAGCAGCCGGTTTACCCATGGTAAAGGCTATATAGAAAATGTACAGGTCAAATCCTGTACGTACAGTTTAAGATATAAGAATGTGTAGCATCCCTGTTTGGAGGGGCATGGTTATTAAAATAAAAAATATCTTTAACCGGTATATCTTTAACTGTTTGGGCAGCCAGATAAGGAATTTGAATTGCAGAAAATAACTTTGTATTTAACGTAAAATTTGACACGCCAAAATGCTGGTCCTTAACCTTGAAGTATTGCTTTTTAGTTTTACAGCAATGCTTCATTTGAGAAGCCATTTTGCAATCCAATTTTGTATCGTGAAAGAGCGTGGTAGATTGCAGGATACCGCAGCAATAATGGCTTTCAGCGGCTATCCCTAAGCTGGATAGCAGGTAAACGGCTGATAATAATATGATAGCGGTACGTTTCACAATATCAAAGATACGGTTTTGCGGCGGTTTAAAGTAATTAGTAAAAAAAATCCTGATTTTTTTAAATAGTTTTAGGAATCGGAATATATAGTACAAATTTGAAAGTATGAGTCAAAATAGATTGGGTATTTGGTTTTCTACAGTTTCATTTATTTTGATCCTGTTTGGGCTTCTGTATTGTTTTGCAGGCCTGAAAATCCTACCCGTAGCCAAAGATGTTTTATTGGATTGGGAAAGCGCCCTTTATGGCGCTATTATGATTGGCTGGGGTGCAACACTTTTTCTTGTCGGCAAGCTTGCATTTGGCAGGCATGACAAAGAATTAATGAAGGTTTTACTTTACGGGATTATTACCTGGCTAACAATAGAAGCACTTTTTTCTTTTTATCTGGGCGTTTACTTTAATGTTGGGGTTGATGTTGCCGTAGCGTTTCTCTTTGCCTTCCCGGTTATTAAAGCCATAAGGCAAATGACAAAGTAAGAATAAAACATTATGCGCTAAGTTAAGAAACGCTGAAAACCTTATTCCCCGCCCGCTAAGGGATAGCCTTTGGCAATCCAGTTGGTTTTGAGGTTAGTTGGCAGGTTTAACACTTTTACGTTGGCGAACCCGAGTTTTTTCAATTCCAGGAAAGCAGGCCGTATATTAGGGCATTTACTAAACGGACAGCATCCGCAATAAATAACCATAGCAGTATTTTTAGCTAATGCGCCTACCGCGTTTTTTAATTTTTCAAGGTTTGCGGGATTACTTGCAGCGCCTATATGTTTGGCGCCCTTAATATCCTCTACCGCTCCAATATTAAATATAACCAAGCTATTTGCCCCTGCATCTTTAAGCTCACCGACTAATACCGATGGTTCCAGCAGTTGACTATCTGTCCACGGATCACTGATACCCAGTGCGGGTACAGTGCCCGGGGAAGTTTGCGCTTTTGTTGAAGTGCCGGTTAAAATAGCGATCAGGAAACAAAGAAGGGTTATTAACCATATTTTTTTCATATCCTAAATAATTATGAACACCTTTAACCCTGCAAAGATGGGATTTATTTATGGAAGAAAATAAAAAGGCACACTGGGATAAAGTTTACCATACCCATAACCCTGACCAGGTGAGCTGGACGCAACCTGTTCCGCAAACCTCCTTAGATTTCATTCATAGTTTTCATTTATCCAAAACTTCAAAGATCATTGATATTGGCGGTGGCGATAGCAAGCTCGTTGATTATTTGTTACAGGAGGGTTACCGGGATATAACGGTATTGGATATCTCTGAGGCTGCCCTTGCAAAAGCGCAAACAAGGCTCGGCATAAAAAGCAAACTGGTTAAATGGATCGTTTCGGATATTGTTGATTTTAAACCTAAGGAGCATTATGACCTTTGGCATGACCGGGCTGCCTTTCATTTTTTAACCGGGGAAAACCAGGTAGCCGCTTATTTGGATATAGCATCAAAAGCCGTTAAAAATTATTTGGTAATAGGCACATTTTCCGAAAACGGCCCCGAAAAATGCAGTGGGTTGCCAATTAAACAATATTCGGAAATGGAACTGCAAAATCAGGTTAGCAGGTATTTTACCAAAATAAGGTGCATTAGCGAAGATCATGTCACCCCTTTCCAAACAACGCAAAATTTTCTTTTCTGTAGTTTTAAAAAGGTTAAAAATGAAGCTGAAAAACAAAAAAATAAAATTTAGGCTTAGATTTGCCCCAATACATTGATATTAATTTTTATGGCAACAATAGAAACTACATACTTAGGCGGATTAAGGACCGAAGCCACCCATGTTCAATCGGGCACCAAAATTATTACTGACGCGCCTGTGGATAACCAGGGCAAGGGCGAAGGTTTTTCGCCAACAGATTTATTATCGGCATCGCTGGCAAGCTGCATGCTTACTATTATGGGCATAAAAGCCCGCAACAGTAATATTGATATTGATAATACCACCTGCTCCATCACTAAAATAATGGCCGCAGATCCGCGGCGGGTGGCCGAAATTGTGATCAGTTTTAAATTCCCTAAACAATATACCGAAAAGGAGCAATTGTTATTGGAACGTTCCGCCCTTACCTGCCCCGTTTACTACAGCCTGAATGATGATTTGAAGAAAACGGTTGATTTTGGGTGGTGAGAAAAAGTGAAAGCATAAAGCATAAAGCGAAAAGCCGAAAGCATAAAGCCGAAAGGTTTAAAATAATAACTGTTGGAAAGGTTCTTTTTTGCTTTCCGCTTTGGACTTTCAGCTTTAGGCCCCTACACCAATCACCGACAACGTTTCCTCAACCGAAACATGCCCGTGCGAAAGATCAAGCACACATTCGCCATCTTTTATCACCAGCAGTTGCGGCGACTCATGGTAAACCTGGAAATCACCAGCTATCTGGTTGGATAGTTCGCGGTGTTTTATCAGGTCCAGAAAATAGAGTGGTAAATCTCCCGGCAGTTTCCCCCAATCCAGTTCAAAACGCTTTTTTACCATCGTGCTGATGGAGCAGCGGGTGCTGTGTTTAAAAATTATGCTATAACCTTGTTGTTGTTTAATGCTATTAACTTGATCGGCCGATTCCAGCGATGTCCATTCCATATTTAAAAATTATACCGTATTGTGCTAATAAAATGCAAAACAACATAAAACGAATGCTGGTTTTTAGCAAAAGAAAAAAAATGACATTTAACTGTTAGCGGCCGCTTTTGGGATAGGAACCGTATGCAGGGCATAGTTTATTTGAACACGAAGAAATGCCGCCAAGCAATAACGCAATAACAGCGACGTAAATTATCCTTTTCATTTTTATCCAACTTTGATTGTTAAACTGAAATCAGCTATTTAATGTTTCGGCAAGATACGCCATTTTTATGGCAGTAACAGCAGCTTCAACACCTTTATTCCCATGTTTCCCTCCCGCACGGTCCTCAGCCTGCTGTTGATCGTTGGTAGTTAACACGCCAAATATAACAGGTTTTGAGTGTTTTAAAGCAACATTGCTAATGCCATTTGCCACTGCATTGCAAATAAAATCAAAATGCCTTGTTTCGCCCTGTATTACGCAACCCAAACAAATTACCGCATCTAATTTACGGTTTTTTAATAATATATCAGCCCCGGATGTTAATTCAAAACTTCCCGGAACGGCATAAGTATAAATATTTTGAATTAATGCGCCATGTTCAACCAGGCTTTCATAAGCCCCCCGGTACAGCGCTTTGGTAATAACGGCGTTCCATTCGGCCACAACTATCCCAAAATGATAGGGCGCTGCTGACGGCACATCCGTACCAGAGAAATCAGATAAATTTTTAAGCTGAGTGGACATATTTAATTTCGAATTTCGGAATTTCGATTTCGGATGTGTTTTGATTTCGGAATTTCGATTTCGGATTTTACCTATAGTTCATTTATAAATCCGAAATTGAACATCCCCAATCCGAAATTCTTCACATTTTCGCTTCCGCACGTGCAATATATTCATCAATATTCTGCGCCTGCGGGCTATCAGGATAATCGCTTTTTATTCTTTTATAAGCATCATCAGCCGATTTATTATCGTTGCCCGTTTCGTAAACCAGGCCAAGCTTTTTTAGGTACAGCGGCGTCAGAAATTTATTGTTTGCTTTGTTAGCGGCTTTTTTAAAGTAAACTTCTGCCTTGTCATAATCCTTTAATTCTACATAAGCATCTGCTGTGCTGCCAAGCGCCTCGGCTGCGGCCATACTGTCATCGCCCCTGTAGTTGGTTAAATTATCTATTGCTTTACGAAACTCCCCTTTATTTAAATAAGCAATGCCCAGATAAAAATAAGCGAGGTTTGCTGCTTTGGTATTGCTGTAATCATCAACTATTTTTTGAAAACCAGGGTAACCGGCATCACCGTTAATAGCTTTGTTCCAATCTTTTTTTGCCCAAAAATCCTGGGCGACATGCATTTGATTTGATGCAATCACCTCGCGCGGCCCGATGTATAATTTTTGATAAGCAATATAAATAATAATCATGGCTACTATGGCGCCACCAATAAACAACAAACTTTTTTGATTCTCCCGCACAAACTTTCCGGTTTGTCCTAAATCGTTCTTTTCTACCGGAATCTTTAGATTCTCCTGAGCTTTTGACATTTCTATTCTGAAATTAAGTTTGCAAAAATACGTTTTTCAAAATTTTTATCAATACCTTTTGGATTAAATATTTATGAGAGAAAGTTTATAGGCAACAGCTCATAGTTCATGGCCATTTATTTCATTGGTTTTATGTTGTAAGCCTTGCTTTCAATGCTTTGATAATGGCTATTTAAAAAACCGTTGTTACTTACAAACAATAAATTGCTTTTAACCGCCAAAATATTCAGCAAAATTATTTTCGGTTTCGTATAATTTCACCGAATGTAAAAAAACGCCTGTGTTTACCTCAACCGGCGCTTTTAGCCGGTTAAAAATTGCTATACAAAGCAATTCGGTTGTAGCCATTTTCCCCCTCATAAAATCAACATCCTGGTTAATGTTTTTATAGTCAAGTTTTTCTATTATATAATCATTGATTATGGCTTTTAACACTTTCAAATCTATCAGATAACCCTTTACTTGCATAACATGGCCTTTAACAGTTATAAAAAGATCATAGTTATGGCCATGCCAGTTTGGGTTGGCACACTTTCCAAAAGCTTCTTTATTTTTTTCCTCGCTCCATTCTTCGCGGTACATTCTGTGTGCAGCGTTAAAATGTTCCTTCCGTGTAATATATACCATCATTTAATTATCCTGACGGGCTTTTTATGTTCATCAATTGCCACAAAAGTAAAATTGCCATGTACGGCCAGTTCACGGCCTTCGGCATACATTTGTTCTATATAAATTTCTACGTCAACCTTTAAACTGGTATTACCGATATCAATGACCCTGGCAATCAATTCAACAATTGTACTGGCCGGGATAGCTTTTTTGAAATCTATCCTGTCGCTGCTCACGGTTACCATTACCTGCCTGCTGAAACGTGTAGCTGCAATAAAAGCCACTTCATCCATCATGTGCATGGCGGTGCCGCCAAACAAGGTATCATAATGGTTCGTAGTATTTGGGAATACTGCTTTAAAAATCCTCGTTTCCGATCTGTTTATCTTTTCTTCAATATTCATTCTTTTTTTATTTGGGCAAATATGGTCTGCATCTTCTTTTGGGCGGATGTGGAGCTGATTTCATGTTTCATTATCTGCAAACAATTTCTGCAAAGGCAATCCGGATAGGTCAAACGGATATAATCCTTTTCCGCTTCAGAAAAACTTATCCCGTGGCACTGGCACAGCAGGATACTGCCCACCTTGCATTCAAAAGGGGCTTTGCACCTGGGACAAAACTTATTTTCATGATGGGCCATAAAAATTTCATAATACTGCTGTGCAATTCTTTTTGAGGGGTACACAGCAGTAATTTTTTATTTAAACAGTTATATCATTTGTGATTTTTTCCCTCGCAGTTTTCGCGGCTTTCACCATATTTT
>DATCES010000276.1:0-10500 GCA_036509935.1 Mucilaginibacter sp. | reverse complement strand
CGGGGTTTAAATAAAGTGCGCTATCCGGGTAATCAATTATCAGCGTAAACCTTTTGAGTATGCCGATACCCAGGTTGCCATCACGTTTCTCTGTTGATACTGACTGATGTTCATCAACAGGGAACGAGGTTACCACATTTTTAATTTTAAACCTGCCTAAATCAATTTCATTTACGCGGCTGATAAACCCATCAATGGGGCCGGTTAAACCAACGCCCAGGTTGGCGGCAATAAATTTTTTCGGCAGGCCTTGTTTTTGTATAATATTTTCCAGCAATAAAGGATGGCCGGCACCGAGGTCAAGTATCAGTTTATCATTGGTTTTGATGCCATTAGGGAAGGTGATTTTTGCTTGTATGTAAGGTTTCCTGTCCTCAATACTAATGGGTATTTTATTTACTTTCCTAAAAAACCGGGTATCTTTTGGTTTCGAAACCGTAATTGTGCTGTCGTTAAAATCAATTTTAACCGCCAGGTTGCTAAAAAACTCGTACCCAAGCAGGCCGTGGATGGGCATACCGGCAAAGTTTGAAAGGCCAAAATGGTCGGTTTTTAAAATGGCCGCGCCAACATCGTAACTTACCAATCCGGGGATGTCCACATTCAGTGCAGAAGTAACATAAGCCTCATAAGCTTCGCCTTTGCCAAGCCCGGATATTGTTATTGTTCGCTTGTTAGAAAAACTTATAGCATCAACCAGTTTAGGATCCGTAATAAGCATAAGGCCCACGCCCGTATCCAAAATAAAATTAAAAGGGCCTTTGCCGTTTATATTTAACCGTATTATCACCATATCCCTAATCATGCGGAATGGGATGGTTACGTGTTTCCGGCTGCCTTCTAAATCAAAATACTGGGCCCTGGCAGGCAAGCTACGGCAGCATAAAAAAGTTAAAAGCACTATAACAGGCAGCAAAATGCCGCTTTGGGAAAAGCGCCTGATGGTATAAAATAACCTTGTCAACTAACGTTTATATTGGGATATTAAATATACAATTATTAATCGTGTAAATAAATTCCGGTGCAACGAAAAGTATTTTCAGGAATAACGCTTATTTATTGCTTGTTAATACACCCAAACATTACAGGGGGCAACCTAATCATCCAACAAATCGGGCCTTCTTTTCCGTGTCCGCTCCACGGCCATTTCAAAGCGCCATTTCTCCACTTCGGGGGTGTTGCCGCTTAGTAGAATATCCGGAACCTTATGCCCGTTCCAATCAGCCGGACGGGTATAAACCGGGGCATCCAGCAGGCCGTCCTGGAAAGAATCAGACAGGGCCGAAGTTTCATCAGACAATACGCCGGGGATAAGCCTCACGACCGCATCAACCAACACGGCAGCCGGCAATTCACCGCCGGACAGGACATAGTCGCCGATGGAAATTTCCCGCGTCACGAAAATATCGCGTATGCGCTGATCGATACCTTTATAATGGCCGCATAAAATAATGATATTTGTTTTGATGGAAAGCTGGTTAGCGATCTGTTGGTTAAAGGTTTCGCCATCCGGCGACATAAATATGGTCTCATCATAATCACGTTCGCTTTTTAGCTTTTCAATTATCCGGGCAAAGGGGTCGATGGTCATCACCATGCCGCTGCCGCCGCCATAAGGGTAATCGTCAACACTTTTTTGTTTTTGGGTTGAATAATCCCGCAGGTTATGAACGTGTATTTCGGCAATACCCTTTTTCTGTGCACGCTGCAAAATAGAATGGGCAAATGGGCTATCCAGCAAGCCGGGCAAAACGGTAACGATATCGAAGCGCATGTTTTAGAATCAAGAGTCAAGAATCAGGAGCCAAGATAGGAAGAAAGAACGGAAAAGGGATCAAGGGTCAAGAACCAAGGGACAATGTTGGGGAAAAGAATCGAGCCGTCTTCCTATCCTGGTTCTTGTATCTTGATTCCTTCCTCTAATCTTCTTCTTCCAGCATAAACACCTCCTCCAGTGGTTTGCCAAAAACCTTTGCAATTTTTAATGCAAGCACGGTTGATGGTACGTATTTATTGCTTTCGATGGTATTGATGGTTTGCCGCGATACATTCACAAGCTCGGCAAGATCGGCCTGGGTGATGTTTTTTATGGCGCGCTCCACGCGGATATTATTTTTCATGGCTATCCCTCCCTGCTTAATAAACGGTTAAGCTGATAAATCTTCCATCGGAAACGGATAATGAAAAAGATTAACGGAGTGATAATATTGAATATGAGGACCGGAATAAAATGTATGCCGTAAATAAAAAGCACACAAATAATAAACAGGCCATAATTCAAATAAACGGCCCATTGCAGGGAATCTAAACGTAATTGCGAGATTTGTTCATCTTCAATTTTCTCTTTAGAAAACGCGACTAATAATAGTCCAAAAATTATCAGTAAAATAGTTATGTCATTATGCCACCTCATTTCTGTTACACCAATGCATATATCATGGTGCGGCTTCATTCCAGGCCCTGGCACCTGGCGCAGATCCGTTGCCGCATAGCCTTCGGGGTGCAAAACCGTTAAAACGATTGCAAAAATTAAATCAGCGGCAAAACATAAATAACCTATTAAGCGCCATTTATGGGGAAATAAGAATCGTGATTTCATATAATTTTAGTTTAAAGGGTGATGTTTATGCTAATGGAATTTCATTTTTTGCAAGGCGGTTGAAGCGAAAAATTACCCACCTGAAACGGACGATAAAGAAAATAAGAGGTGTCCAAAGATTAATCACTATAATATCGCAGAAATTCATATTGCTTGTAAAAAGCGCAGTGCATATTAAAACGAAATAATTGAAATAGATTGCCCATTGTAATGAATCCAGCCGCAATTGCGAAATTTGTTCATCTTCCACTTTTTCTTTTGAAAATGCTATAAAAAGTAAGCCAGTCAATATTAAAATCGATGCAATTGCGGTAAAAATATGTTCGCTGTTAAGGAGTCCGGAAGCATCAGCAAATTTTATTGATGGGTTTTGGTTGTTATACCCGTGATGCAGTAATTTTTTAATAACCATTATCGGAAGGTATGCGAAAATGCAGACATACCCTATTATGCGACTTTGATGAGGGAATAAAAAGCGTGATTTCATAATTTGTAAAGTTTGATTTACCAAATGTAAAGCAAACTTTACAAATAAACAAATGTATTTGACAAATTATTGTAATTGTAAAAACGTAGAGCCGCCACGATATATCGTGGCGGCTCTGCCCTAAATGTTGGCTGAATTTATCGCAAATCTTATCATCCTTCAGAGACGCAAAGTATTGCGTCTCTACTTAAATTGCTTTTTTGCCCAGCTCCATTCTATTAATTCGGTATTACCATCGGCGATGTTTTTAAGTTCGTTTTTGCCCAATTCTACCTGCCATTCCGGAGGTGTCCGATTGGTTGGCAGTGATTTTTTAGCGTTCAAAAATGTTTTTGATTTGTTTTTATCTTCCATGCATTCCGAAATTTATAGTAGTAAAACTCAATCAACTAATATAACCTGATCAACTCAATCAACCAACAATCAATCAATCAATCCAAATAAACATCCAGCAACCCCTCTGGTAAATCTACCGTAACGATCTCTTTAACCGCATCTATCCCCTTGATGATCTCTTCGTTCAGTGGAAAAAGGATCTCCTTGTTTCTAAAGTCTACTGCGGCTATTATTTGCTGGGGGTATTCGTGTACCGCAGTGATGATGCCTAAAACGCCTTCGTTTACATCAACGGCGGTAAAGCCTTTCAGGTCGAACAGGGTGAATTCCTGCTTCTTTCTTTTGGGTTTTAATTTATTGGGAAGGTAAATATGTTTTTTTACCAGCAACGATGTTTTTTCAATAGTATCCACATCTTCCAAAACAAGGTAAGCGGCGTTTTTTTGAAGGTATTTTACCGAGCTTACAAAATAGGGCACCAGTTTGCCTGTTATTTCAATAAAAATGGTGTTGAACTTTATATTTTCCAGGCCTTCAAAATCTGCATAGATGTGCAGTTCGCCTTTTAAACCTTTGGGCTTTAATATAGTGCCAATCCTGAAATAATCTCCTGTTTCCATGTTGTAATCTTTAATTTTTATTTCATATAGCGGTGGGTCTTAAACCTTGAGTGGCTGAAAGAAATAGTTGCAGCCAAAATTCCCTCCCTGGGGAGGGGTGTGGCTGACTTGTGAAATGGGGGGAGGGGTTGTACTGCGTTAATGCCCCTCTGTCAAACCCCACCCTACACCCGCCCCGAGACGGGAATCGCACGTGGCCGCAGCGCTTAAAATTCCTTCGAACACTCCAGGTTTTAAACCCATCGCTATGCGTAAAAACAACAATGGCGAAAATCCTGTGTAGGATCTTCGCCATTGAATATCATGAAGCGTACCTGACTCTTAATGTCTTGTTTCCTGCTTCTTTCTTAAAATTATTCAGCGCTATCAGCTTCAGCTTCAGTTTCAGTTTCTGTTTCTGTTTCTGCGGCTGCTTCTTCGGCAGGGGCTTCAACTTCCGCTACCGGCGGTGTGTATTTAGCAACAATAGCGGCAGCTTTTGCTTCTTTCTTTTTAGCCTCAGCAACCAAAGCTGCTTTCTTCGCTTCGTCTTTAGCAGAAACTAAACCTGTTTTTTTGCCAGTGATCTTGTCGTCTTTGTGATCAAGCCATTTCTGGAATTTTGTTTCCACTTGCTCTTCGGTCAAAGCGCCTTTTTTTAGGCCTCCCTGTAAATGTTTTTTGTATAAAATACCTTTGTAGGACAGGATTGCACGGCAGGTGTCGGTTGGCTGTGCGCCGCTGTTTACCCAATCAAGGGTTTTGTCGAAATTAATGTCGATAGTTGCAGGATTGGTGTTAGGGTTGTATGAACCTAAACGCTCAATAAAACGCCCGTCCCGTGGGGCGCGCGCATCCGCTACTATGATGTAGTAAAAAGGTTTCCCTTTTTTACCGTGTCGTTGCAGTCTGATTTTAGTTGCCATTTTTTATTTTTATGTATTCAACATTGTCCCCGGAGTCCTTTCTGCGGGGATGCAAAGGTAGGTAAATTATTTTTATTTTGAAAGTCGGGAAAGCACGAAAGTTGGAAAAGTACGAAAGTCCGAAAGTAAGGAAGCTTTTGGGGATGTGGTGAACGGTAAATACCCCACATAAAAATGTTCCTATTACTACAAATCAAGTAATTTCCGGACTTTTCCGACTTTCGGACTGCTTTCCCGACTTTCAAAATATAATAATTACCTTTATGTTTATGCCCACCGCGTTTAACTTATAATATGCAGCTTACCGATCTTAGTTTTCTTTTTGATGATAACCCGAACCCGATGTGGATTTTTGAATTGGCTGCCCTGCGCATATTAAAAGTAAATAAAGCCGCCGTCAGGCGTTACGGCTATACGGAGCAGGAATTTTTAGCGATAAGCACCCGTGAATTGCTGCATGGAACGGAACTGGGAAAATTTAATACCCAATTGCATAAAAAAGGGATTGATGAACGGGCATCCCCGGCACTTATCCATTCGGGTATCTGGAAACATCAAAATAAAAAAGGCGAATTAATTTATGCCGACATAACCAGCCAGGACGTAAAATTTGAAAACCGCGATTGCCGGTTAGTTATTGCCGCCGACGGAACTGAAAAAATCCGTTACCAGGAAGAAGCCGCCTGGACCAAAAATAACCTGGAAGCGCTGATTAATAATACCGAAGACCAGATATGGTCGCTTGATAAAGAAGCCAGGTTTGTTTATATGAATAAAGCCTACCGGCACCAGATTTTACAATTAACAGGGGTTGAACCGATGGAAGGCGGTTATTCATACCTGCATCCCGGCTACAGTGAACAGATAATTGAGGAATGGAAGCAATATTACCACCGGGCGCTCACCGGCGAACGTTACCGCATTATAAATGAAAGTATTGACCCGCTTACCCAACAGGTGCTTAGTTTTGAAATAAGCTTTAACCCGATTTATAAAATAAAAGGCGACATTACCGGCATAGGCTGCTTTGCACGCAATATAACGGGACTGCTAATAACGGAAAAAGCTATAATTGACCAGAATGAACGTTTGCGGCATATTGCGTCATTAACCTCGCACGAGTTGCGGCGGCCGGTAGCAAGCATGCTGGGGCTTATTAATATTATGGACAGGGAAAACTTTTATAACCCGGATAACAAAGAGGTAATTGAGCACCTGCTAACCGTAGGGAACGAAATTGATGAGGTGATACGTTTAATAATAGACAAAACATTTATGGACGACCCTTCGAAAAACAATTATCAAACGCCGTGAATTAATACGGCGCCAATGCTGAAAATATTGCGGCCAGAGATTGGAGTTTAGCGATTGGAGATTAGTCTGTAGATGATGTACCGGTAAAATAATTCATTAACAACAGCCTGCTAAGAACGCGGATTATTGGACAAATACCAATGAACTGATGAACCAGTGAACTAATGAACCATTTATATCTCCGCTTTAAACGTTTTGCCCAATTCTTTACCAAGGCCATAATAATGGCGAAAATTATAGATCAGTGGGTTCCATTTTTTAGGATCGATGTGTTTGCCATCAACTATTAATTGTTCATCCGCATGTACCTTTAGTACCCGCACTTCAACAGCAGCTACGCCCGATGCCTCTATCGGATCGTCACTCACCATTAAAACATTTTTCAAAACGGCCTCAAATTGCAATTGACATTCTGCTATACGGGGAGGTTTTACGAGCTCTGACGCAATAGGTGTAAATCCGCCGGACGCGAATTTGTCCGGGTCATACTTGTACCGCCCTGTTTTATAATCAGGAACCGGGTTTGCGCCAGTTAGGTTCGCGATCTTTTCAACGCTTTCAAATAATGAAGCAGGCGGAAAATTGACAACACATTCCTTTTGTTCCATCAAGTTCTGGTAAGTTTTTGACCCTGTTTCAAGGCCAAGTATCAATGTCCATCCCAGCGCCCATACGGACGACATCGGGCCTATATTGGCAAGTTCATGCTGGTCGGTCGTTGTAATTAAGGCCACTGGTGTGCCGAAATAAAGTATCTTGGGTTCAATTGTTTTAAATTCTATTTTGTTTATCATTGGTAGTTTGTTCTGATTAGTCAATATTCAAGCCAATTAAATTCTTTAATGCTTGTTTTCCTGTTGTTGTCACTGCGATGGCCCTCGTATTGTTTTTCTTTATTATCCATTTCTGTTCTAAAAACATATGGCATACCGATGCCCCTAAAGCGCCCGCCAGGTGTGGTGTCCGTTCCGTCCAGTCCAGGCAGCCATAAGCAAATTTCCTGCGGGAGTTATTTAGCGCTGACAGATCGATGCTCAGTTTACCAAATATTTCCGCTGCATGCGGACCAAGTTCCAGTTCATCGGAAAAAAATTGCCTGTCTTTCATTACAATTCCCCCGGCGAATTGGACAGCCTTGTTTTCTAAAAGATTTTCGAAAAGGGCAACACCGAGCTTTCCCGCAAGATGATCGTAACAGGTCCTCGCATGTTGTATAGGCTTTATCAATTTTTCTTTTCTTGCAGTGGGGATCTGCTGCATATTTAATAACAATTCAATCAGTTGGGCCACTTCGGGATTCGCCAGTTCGTATATTTTTTGGCGGCCAAATGACGAACTTTTAATCAAGCCGGCGTTTTTAAGCACTGCGAGATGATTGGATAAATTACTCTGCGAAACCTCTAAATGATTGATCATTTCGGTTACCGACGCCGATCCACGTATAAGGTACATCATAACCGATAACCTTAGCGGATCGGCAATGGCGGCTGTGATGGTGAAAACATTTACATCTTCCATAGCTCCAAAATTAACAAATGGGGCACAACAACATATCACCAATTTATGATATGTCGTTGCGCCCCGGATATTAGCTTCCAAAAACGATTTCCGTTTATTTCTTTACTTTAATCCCCATGCTATTTTACAGTAACTACAGCGACGCTGCCGGCCGGCACATCAACCACAAAACTTTTTCCATTAACCGGATATTGTTCGGTTGTTTTTGTCTCAAAACTTAGCCCTTCAAACGCTGCAGGCAATGCACGGCCCGGCTGACTTTGATTTAAGCTTACCGTAACCGGAATCCCGTTGTAAATTGGGGCCGGGTGTGAATTTGCATGCTCTTTCCGGCAGGAAAAAAGTAAGGCTGCGGGTAAAATTATAATCCATATTTTTTTCATTTGATAAACTTTGGGCTGTCGATGCGCAAACATACATTACTTTACCAGGGAAAAGGTTTATTGAAAGGCAAAAATCAACCTTTTTTCTTTTTATGGTACTTCGTAATTCTTTACCTGCGTGTGATACGGCCAAGCGGCGCCTTCACGATTGAATATAACTCTTCAATTGCTCAATGGTCTCCTCGTGCGAGAGGATGGTTTCGGTAACCACATCGCTGATAGAGATAATTCCGCACAACTGATGGTCTTTATTAAACACAGGGAGGTACCGGAGGTTGTTTTCGCTCATTACATGCATACAGGTTTCCACTGAATTTTCGGGGATCATCTTCGGGAAATGGGTGCTCATGATCTCCCTTACCTGGGTTTCGAGGGATGATTTCCCTTGCAATATCACTTTACGGGCGTAGTCGCGTTCGGTGAGGAGGCCGGCGTATTGGCCATCTTCGGTAATCACTGCCGAGCCTATGTTTTTGTCCGCCATCAGCTTCAGGGCTTCTAAAACGGTAGTGCTGCCATCAATGGCTACTACGTTGCTTCCCTTGCGGGCCAGGATGTTAGAAACTTTCTTCATAGCGGTCAGGAAATCAAAGGGTGAATTAGCTTATCAAATATAATAAAAACTTTTACAAAATGTTTTAAAATTAAAGGCCATTATGCGTTCGTTTATTTTTGACAAATTTTAACCCCTGCAACGTAACAGTTTGAATATATTCGGGACTGTTTTTAATCAAACAAAAAAATATACTAATTTTACTTACCAATATATTAACTGTGGCGAATGCCGCCTGAATCCATTTATAAAATTATCAAAATGAAAAAACTTCTGTTATGTATCCTTGCTTTTACTGCTGGTAACTGTTCACTGATGGCGCAAACCAGCAGCCTTTTTGATGGTAAAACCACCAACGGCTGGCATAGCTACCTGAAAACCGGCCCGGGCGCCTGGAGTGTTGTTGACGGCACATTGCAACTTGACCCCAAAGCCAAAGGCCAGGGCGACCTGGTAACCGATAAGGAATATGAAAACTATGAACTTTCGTTGGAATGGAAAATAGCCGAAGGCGGTAACAGCGGTATCATTTTCGGGGTACATGAAGACCCATCGCTTGATGAAACTTATCTTACGGGCATCGAAATGCAGGTACTGGATGATAAAAAAGCCGGAGACAATAAGAAAGCGGACCATCTTGCCGGGGCGTTATATGATATGCGGGCCCCTTTGCACCCCGCTAAACCTGCCGGCGAATGGAACAAAGTAAAGATACGTAAGCTGAACGGCCACCTTACCTTCTGGCTTAATGGCCAAAAGGTAATTGAAACCCAAATTGGCAGCCCCGGATGGCAGGAAATGCTGAATAACAGCAAATTTAAAACATGGAAAGGTTTTGCCGCCTATCCCAAAGGCCACATCGCACTACAGGCCCATGGCGCGGTGGTATCTTTCAAGGATATAAAAATTAAAGAATTATAGGTTAGCGATTAGTGATTAGAGTTTAGAGATTAGTTGTTCTACAGGTTGAAATAGACAGAATATACTAAACTCTAATCACAAACCTCTAACCTCCAACCTCCAATCACTAAAACATGAGCGATATACAGATAAAAAAATCATCAACCACTTACGATGCCGTAATAGTTGGATCGGGGGCGGGCGGCGGCATGGCAGGCTATGTATTGGCCAATGCCGGTTTAAAAGTATTAATGTTAGAGGCCGGCCCGTTTTTCGATCCTGCAAAAGACTCTTCACAGTTAAAATGGCCGTATGAGTCGCCACGCAGGGGGTCAGGCACCGATACAAGGAATTTTGGCGACTTTGACGGTGCATTTGGCGGATGGGACCTGGAAGGCGAACCCTATACCACTGAAGATAAAACCGAGTTTTACTGGTTCCGCTCGCGTATGCTGGGCGGGCGCACCAACCATTGGGGGCGCATATCCCTGCGCATGGGGCCCGATGATTTCAGGGGGCACCATATTGACGGCTTAACTGACGACTGGCCGATTACCTATGATGATGTAAAACCTTTTTATGATAAGGTTGACCGCATGATAGGCGTTTATGGCACGGTTGAGAATTTGCCAAACGAACCGGACGGGATATTCCTGCCGCCGCCCAAACCGCGTTTAAACGAATTGTTTATAAAAAAAGGCGCCGAAAAAGCAGGCGTAAAAGTAATTGCCGGCCGCGGATCGGTACTTACTGAAGCATTGCCTGGCAATAAAGACCGGGGCGCTTGTTTCTTTTGCGGCCAATGCAACCGGAGCTGTAAAATTTACGGCGATTTTTCATCATCCTCCTGCCTCGTTATCCCTGCGATGAAAACGGGGAATTTGA